>NZ_JBHVEE010000048.1:28316-64403 GCF_042802415.1 Streptomyces sp. NPDC057486
GTTGCCGCCGGCGAAGCCATAACGGTTACTGGTGGCGGCCCCGGCACCCAGGCTCATGTCGGCTGCCGCGCCGGTGTACGAGTCCCGGCTGATGAACCGGTTGTGCTCCGGGCTGCGCACCCGCGGTGTCGGCCGCCTCCGACTTGATGACGTGGTCGGGCCCACTGACCCCGGTCACCCAAGCTGAACAAGTGGGTGCTAGGCCGTGTATCGAAAGTCGATCTTGAGCATGCGATGATCTTGATTCGTGGGGCGAGGAGATCTGACGGACACACAGTGGGCAAGCTCGGCTCCCGCGGCGGCCGTTCACCGAAGTTCGACCCGGAGGACTACAAGGCCCGGCACGCCGTCGAGTGCGGCATCAACCGGCTGAAGCGGCACCGGGCCGTCGCCACTCGATACGACAAACTTGCTGTCCGCTACGAAGCGACATTGCTGGTCGCCGCCATCAACGAATGGCTGTGACCGGCACGCGACCACGTCTCAAGCCCACACCGCCCTGACCACGGCGTGGCCCGCTGCAGCCGCCCGCCTGTAGAACCCTTGGAGGCCCCTGTGATAGTCGAGGAACTCCTGCCTGACCTGCGCTTCGTCCCAGCCGGCCCAGACGAGCTTGGCACCGGCGACGTTCCACAGTTCGTCGAACGAGACACGTGCGAGGAAGCCTGCGGCCTGTGACACCCCAGGCGGCTCCAGAATCCCCAGGGGCGGGTTGGAGGGGTCGACATCGGCGCTGTGTGCCACTGGCCGCCCGCCGTAAATCGGCAGCTCCCAAGAGTCGTCGGCATCCGCATCGAGGACATCGGCAGCGGAATACAGGTCATTGACGGAGCCCCAGACCTTGTCGATCGACTCGGCGATGCCCGCTGCGTACTCGTCGGGGTGATTCTCCCAAGCCTCCCACATGAACGCTGCAAGCCAGGTGTGGTCGTCCCGGATCTCGGATTCCGCGACGGCGCGCATGTGCATGTGGATGCTCACGGCGACGAGTCCTCCCAGTTCGGCGGCCCGCCTGTCGGGCCGAACGGAGAGAACCTACTCGACGGCACTGACGGCGCGATGCCCGTCTCTTAACGCCGAGATGCCCGGCTCTGCCAGGACGCCCTCCGACACCCGAGCGCCGCGTGTCGTCGAGATCGAGCACTGCGGACAAATACACATCCGTACGGACTTTCGCAACAGGCCCGACACGAGTCGAGTAGACCTGCCCAGCACCCACTCATTTCGGAAACGGCGAAGCGTCAGTCCGATCCGTTCGTAGCCTCCGCGTCCGACTCGACCGACCCGAAGGTGAGGTCGGGGCCCGGGGGCCACGGCTGACTCGCGGAGAACAGTGAGGGCGCAGCATAGGCGGCTACGACGGGCCGACGGTCCCGGCCCGGGCAAAGCGGCTGCCGCCGCCGGACTCCGACATCCCGGTGCGCTCGAAGAGAGCGATCGAGGGCTGATCGCCCGCCGCGACGTCCACCCGCGGGAGAAGACTTTGTGGCGGATGCTCTACGAGACGTGCGCCCGCTCCGAGGAGATCCTGGACATCAACATCGAGGAGCTGGACCTGGCCGGCCGCCGCTGCCCGGTGAAGTCCGAGGGCGGCCCAGCCCAAGGTTCGCCCCCGCGGCGCCACCCACGCCGACTACATGCTGGAGACGGTGTTCTGGGACGCAGGTACCGCCCGGCCGCTCCCGCGCCTGCTCAAGGGCCGCACCCGTGGGCCGGTGTTCGTCACCCACCGCCGCCCCGGCCCCGGCAAGGTCCTCCCGGCCCGCGACGGTTGCCCGGACACCGGACCGGCCCGGCTCTCCTACGGCCAGGCCCGCGCGCTGCTCGACCGTACACCGCCCTCGCGGGGCCGGGCACCGGCTGGAACCTGCACGAGTACCGGCACTCCGGTCCGACCCACCTCGGCAAGCAGGGCGCGTCCGAGTTGATGCTGATGACCAAGTCCCGCCGCAGGAAGCCGGAGAACGTCCGCCGCTACTTCAAGCCCTCGTCCGAAGTCCTCGCCGAGGTCACCGGCCTGCTCGCCCCTGGCGATATCCGGCGCCGGCCTCTCGCCGCTTCGCCGGCGGCCCGATTGTGACATCGCGGCGCAGCCCGCAAGTAGCCGTCGGCAGATCAGCGCCGCGCGGGAGCCCGGGTCGGGCGGCAACGAAACCGGGCCGCGTCCTGTCCCGGCGACCGGCCGTAGACGCTGCGGTACTCGCGGTTGAACTGAGTGGCGCTCACATATCCGACGGCATGGGCGACTTGGGCCTCCTCGTGTGAAGTTCAACGTCGTTCGGCGCGGGAGCTGCCTGCTGGAGGTCGACGGTGTGCCGGAGCGGGTCGAGCTGTCGCAGGGCGACTGTTTCCTCCTGACCCGCAAACGCGGCTTCACACTCCGAAGCGGTCCGGGGGTGCCGGTCGTCGAGGCGGGTCCCCTCTTCGCGAGAGCCGACGCGAGGGTGGCCCGCGCGGGCCACGGCGACGAGGTCCACCTCCTGGGCGGCCGGTTCTCCTTCGGTGCCCGGGCCCAGGAACTGCTGCTCGACGGACTTCCGCCGGTCGTCCACCTGCCGGCCGGCGCGGGCCGGGCGCGGACGGTGCGCTGGATGCTCGACGCGATCGACGAGGAACTGCGGCACAGGCGGATGGGGTCAACGCTGGTCGCGGAGCATCGTGCGGTCCCCGGCCGACCGCGTTCTGCGCTGCCACCTGGCGAGCGGGGCCGGCACCGGTCCCGGCTGGCTCGCGGGTCTGGCCGACCCGGCCGTCGCCGCTGCACCGGCCTGCGTGCACCGGGACCCGGCGTACCCGTGGACCGTCGCCGAACTGGCCCGTGCGGGATCGGTGTCCCGCACCGTACTCGCCACCCGGTTCAAGAACGCGGTCGGCCGGGGACCGCACGAGTACCTCACGGCATGGCGGATCGAACTCGCGGCCAAGCGGCTGCGCCGCGGCGAGGGGACCGTGGCCTCCATCGCACACTCGGTGAGTTACGGCTCGGACAGTGCCCTGAGCACCGCACTCAAACGTGTCATGGGAACGTCACCCCGCGACTACCGTGGGCATCCGTCACCGGAAGCGGCGGGCCTCTCCTGACACATGTCTCCTCGGAGCGACCCTGGACCATGAGTCCCGCGTCCGCCGGGACCGCGCACCGCCGCCCAGGTCAGGGCGTCATCCCACGGGCGCGGAGGCAGCGGTCTTCTTGCGTGCCCGGTAGGCGGCGGCCTTGTACTTGTTGCCGCAGGACTCCATGCCGCACCACTGACGCCGCATGCCCCGGGACCGGTCGATGTAGACGCGCGTGCACTCCGGGTTGCCGCACTCCTTCATCAGGGGTACGTCCGGGCCGCTGAGCACTTCGACGGCCTGCCGGGCGACCGTGGCCAGGGCCTGCGCGGGGGTCGCCTCGGTGTGCCGGCCCTTCACGGTGAGCTGTGGCGTCACGGGGGTCTCGCGCGCGGCGCCGTTGACCACGGCGAGCGCCTCGCGGTCGAACTCCTCACCGAGACGGCGGTCGGTGACGAGCCGGTAGATGGCCTCGCGCACCCTGATCGCCTCGCGGACGTCGTCGTCCTCGCCGGGCGTGATCGTGTCCACGAGTCCGGACTCCAGGTACCAGGCGTTCAGCCGCTCCGGGGTCACGAACATCTCGAACCGGGTCGAGCGCCGGGCTCGGAGGGTGGCCGCGAAGTCGAGGGCCGGGTGCCCGCAGACGAAGGCATGGTTAAGGTTCACATCACCATCTTGACAGGTGACTCCCGTCGGGCGCAAGGTACGCCGACGTCACGGTCCGCGCCCCTCGCGACCGTACGATACCCCGTGCGATGCCTGCAGGTCAGGCCCGGAAACCGGCCGGTTCCGCCTCCTTCCGCGGGCCGCGCCCCGGTTCCAGCCGGATCTCCCGGCCCTGCCACCGCCGTCGCAGCCACCGGTCGTGGCTGGCCACCACGATGGCACCGGGTCCGGTGCCCAGCGCCTCCTCCAGCTCGTCGCACAGACGCGGTGAGAGGTGGTTCGTGGGCTCGTCGAGCAGCAGCAGCTGCGGTGGACGCGCCACCAGGAGGGCCAGCGCGAGACGCCGACGCTGTCCCACGGACAGCTGCCCGACCGGCTTGTCCAGGTCCGCCTCGTGCATCAGGCCGAGCGAGCCGAGCGGCACCTTCTCGGCCCGCGGCGAACCCACCGACAGCTCGTAGGTGTCCCGGACCGTGCGCCCGGGCCGTTCGAAGACGGTGTCCTGGGTGAGCAGCCCCACCGTGAGCCGGCGCCGCCTGCGCACCTCTCCGTCGGCCGCAAGACGTCCGGCGAGCACAGCGAGCAGCGTGGACTTGCCCGCCCCGTTGCCGCCGGTGACCAGCAGCCGGTCGGCCGTCGTCACCTCCAGGCCGTCCAGCGCGAGCCGGCCGGGTACCCGAACGTCCCGCAGGGATACCAGCGGCTGCGGGCCCTCCTCCGCCGGTGCGGCCAGATCCCCGGCCGCGAACCGCAGCGGCCGGGACGGTTCGGCGACCTGGGTGCGCTCCAGTTCCTCCAGCCGCCGGGTGGCGTTGCGCACCCGGCGGGAGATCTGGTTCTGCACCCGGCCCGCCCGGTGGCCGTAGCCCATCTTCTCGTTGTCGCGCCTCCCCCTGTCCGGGGCGACCAGGTGCGCGGTCACCCCCGCCGAGTGCCGCAGCCTCGCCAGTTCCTCCTGCTCCTCGGCGTACCGCCGCTCCCAGCGCTCCCGCTCGGCACGCTTCTGAGACAGGTAGGCGCTGTAGTTGCCGCCGTAGCGCACCGGGCCGTCCACCGCCGGATCGAGGTCGATCAGGTCGGTGCATACGGCGTCGAGGAACGCCCGGTCGTGACTGGCGAGCACCACGGTCCCGGGCAGGTCGCGGATCTGCTCCTCCAGGAAGACGGCGGCGCCGTCGTCGAGGTGGTTGGTCGGCTCGTCCAGCAGCAGCGCCGACGGCCGCCTCACCAGCAGCGCGGCCAGGGCCAGCCGGCCGCGCTGCCCTCCGGACAGGGAGTCGAGCGTGCGGTCGTGCCCGACCGCGCCGAGGCCCAGGCCGTCCAGCACCAGGGCGGCACGGCGGTCGGCGTCCCAGGACTCGCGGTCCTGGGCCTGCTCCAACCGCCTGCCGTAGGCATCGAGGAGTTCTCGGTGGCCGGGGTGGTCCTCCGGGACGCGGGCCAGCTCCTCGCCGAGCCGGTCGAGCTCCGCGAGGTCGTCGCGGGCCTCGCGGAGCGCCTCGTCCAGCACCGAGGCCAGGGACGAGGCGGCGTCGAACGGCATCTCCTGGTGGAGGAAACCGAGGTCGCCGGGGCGGGTGACGCTTCCGGCGTCGGGTTCGTCCACGCCTGCGAGCACCCGCAGCAGGGTGGACTTGCCGACGCCGTTCTCCCCGATCAGACCGATGCGGTGGCCGGGTGAGGCGGTCAGGCTGACGCCGTCGAGAACGCGTCGGCCGCCCAGGGAGCGGACGACGTCGTGGGCGAGCAGAGCGGGTTGGGGCACGGGTGTCCCTCCGATGCGGTCGGTGGTCGGCCCGCCGGGCACTCGGCCTCGGACGCGGGCCACTGCACGCGCCGACGGGTCACACCGCGGGGGCTCCCGTCTCCTTGAGCTCTCCGTCGGCCAGCCGCAGCCAGCGGTTGACCCCGATCGCGGCGAGGAACCGCTCGTCGTGGCTGACCACCATGAAAGCGCCCTGGTAGGAGTTGAGCGCGCTCTCCAGCTGGCCCGCGCTGACCAGGTCGAGGTTGTTCGTCGGCTCGTCGAGCAGCAGCAGGTGGGGGGCGGGCTCGGCGCACAGCACGCAGGCCAGGGTGGCACGCAGCCGCTCGCCGCCGGAGAGCACGCCGACGGGCAGGTGCGCCCGCGCGCCCCGGAAGAGGAAGCGGGCGAGCAGGTTCATCCGCTCAGCCTCGGGCCGCTCGGGGGCGAACTCGGCGAAGTTCTCCGCCACCGTGCGGTCCAGGTCGAGCAGGTCCAGGCGCTGCGAGAGATAAGCGATCCGGCCGTCGTTGCGCTTGATCTCCCCGCCGTCCGGGGCGAGGTCGCCCGTGATGAGACGCATCAGGGTGGTCTTGCCGGCGCCGTTGGGGCCGGTCAGTGCGATGCGCTCCGGGCCCCGGACGGTCAGATCGACACCGCTCGGGGCGAACACGGCCCTGTCCCCGAGACATGCCTGCATCCCCTCGCCGAGGAAGAGATTGCGCCCTGCGGGTACCCGGGTGTCGGGCAGTTCCAGGGTGAGGCGCTGCTCCTCGCGCAGCGCCCGCCCGGCCTCGTCGAGGCGGGACTTGGCCTCGCTGACCCGGGAGGCGTGCATCGTGCCGGACTTGCCCGCGGCCTCCTGGGCACCGCGCTTCATGTTGCCGGCGAAGATCTTGGGCAGACCCGCGTTCTTGAGGTTCTTGGCGGCGTTGCTCGCGCGGCGCTCGGCGCGTTCGCGGGCCTGCTGCATCTCCCGCTTCTCCCGCTTGAGTTCCTGCTCGGCGTTGCGGACGTTCTTCTCGGCGACCTCCTGCTCGGCGCGGACGGCCTCCTCGTACTCGGTGAAGTTCCCGCCGTACAGGCGCAGTTCGTCGCTGCCGAGTTCGGCGATGCGTTCCATGCGGTCGAGCAGCGCGCGGTCGTGGCTGACCAGAAGCAGACAGCCGTTGAAGTCCGTCAGCACGTCGTACAGCTTGTGCCGGGCCTCCAGGTCGAGGTTGTTGGTGGGCTCGTCGAGCAGGAGCACGTCGGGGCGCTTGAGCAGCTGGGCGGCGAGGCCGAGCGAGACGACCTGGCCGCCACTGAGCGTGCTGAGGCTCCGGTCCAGCGTGAGATCGGCGAGGCCGAGGCGGTCGAGCTGGGCGCGGGTGCGCTCCTCGATGTCCCAGTCGTCACCGATGACGGCGAAGTGCTCCTCGCCGACGTCCCCGGACTCCACGGCGTCCAGGGCGCGGATCACCTCGGCGACACCGAGCACCTCGGCGACCGTGAGGTTCCCGGTCAGGGGAAGGCTCTGCGGGAGGTAGCCGAGGGTGCCCCTGGCGGACACCGCGCCGGTGGCCGGCTTCAGCTCGCCGGCGATCAGCTTGAGCAGGGTGCTCTTGCCGGAGCCGTTGGGGGCGACCAGGCCGGTGCGGCCGGTGTTCACAGTGAAGGACAGGTCGTGGAAGACGGGGGTGTCGTCGGGCCAGGCGAAGGAGAGGTTCGAGCAGACGATGGCGGCGTCGGACATGAAAGTGACCTCGAAGGTACTGAGGGCAGAAGATAGAGCTCTGCCCTGGGCAGACATGGGAAAAGGGGACGACAGAACGAACCACGGCGGCAGCGCTCATGCGCGCGGGCCGGTGGCCGTCAGATCCGGGTCTCACCCGGAGATGTCGTCTTCACCCACCATGTCTGCGACTCCTCGATAAACGGTCTACGTCATCAACCACCCTAGCAGCTCGCGTATGCCCGCCGCGACGACTGCAACGCGACAGACCCTCAAACCCCTCGCAGGTACGTGTCTCCGGCACGTCATTGACAGCCGAAGAACCACATGTCACGATCGTCACCAGTTGAAAGGGTGACGACGGTGGCTCGGCAGCGTACACACGTGTGCATCCGCCCGGCCGGTGCAGTCGTCTCCCGCACGACCGCACACCTCCGGGTCGCGATCACTGCGAAGGAGCACACTGACCATGGCAGGACAGCCGAAGCCGAGGGCCGAGGGCGCACCGGTGGGACGACGGGCGGTGCTGGGCATGCTCGGCGCCGGCGCCGCGGGGCTCGCCGCGGCGCCCTACCTCCAGCGTGGCTGGGAGGGGCTCCTCGGCGCCGCCTCCCAGGTCGACGCGACCGGACTGACCGGTCTGCTGCCCAATCCGGGCGGCTTCCGCTACTACAGCATCGTCGGCTCGGTGCCGCGCAAGGACGAGACGAACTACGCACTCACGGTCGGCGGGCTGGTGACGAAGCCGAAGACCTACACACTGGCCGACCTGCGCGCGATGCCGCAGACCCGGGTCGTCCACGACGTGGTGTGCACGGACGGATGGCGCGTCGACAAGACACCCTTCGACGGGGTGAAGCTGGCGGACATCCTCGACGCCTCCGGAGTGCGCTCCCCGGGCGCGGCCGTCCGCTTCACCTGCTTCGACGGCGCCTACACCGAGAGCCTCACCCTGGAACAGGCCCGCCGCTCGGACATCCTCGTGGCGCTGAACATGCAGGACAAACCCATCACCCACGAGCACGGCGGACCGGTCCGCCTCTACGTGGCACCCATGTACTTCTACAAGTCGGCCAAGTGGCTGTCCGGTATCTCGGTCACCGACAAGGTCGTTCCCGGTTTCTGGGAGGAGCGCGGATATGCGATCGACGGCTGGCTCGACGACGCCGACCGGCACGGCGAAGCGGCCTGATCCCACGGAACGGGTCCGCCGCTTCGGCACCGCCGAGCGCATGGTCCACCGGTTCACCGGCTACCTGATGCTCGTGTGCCTGGTCTCCGCCGCCTGCCTGTACCTCGGGCCGCTCGCCCAACTCGTCGGCCGGCGGCATGTCATGGTCACCGTGCACGAGTGGTCGGGCATCTCACTGCCGCTGCCCTTCCTGCTGGGACTCCTCTCGGCCGAATTCCGCGCGGACCTGCGCAGGTTGAACCGGTTCGCGGCGTACGACCGGCAGTGGCTGCGGGCCGCCCGCCGGCGCCTGACCTCGCCCGAGGCACGCCCGGCCGGAAAGTTCAACGCGGGGCAGAAACTCTATGCGGGCTGGATCGCCGGCGCCGTCCTGGTGATGATGTTCACCGGCCTGCTCATGTGGTTCATGGGGCTGCTGCCCTTCATCTCCCGCACCAGTGCAATCTTCATCCACGACCTGCTGGCCTGGGCGATCACCTTCGCCGTCCTCGGGCACATGCGCAAGGCGTTCGAGGACCCGGAGGCGAGACTCGGCATGCGTACCGGGTACGTCAGCCGGTCCTGGGCACAGCGACACCACTCCCGGTGGTTGCGCGAGGAAGGCGACGGCAACGTGGCCGAGCGAGCGGACGAGGCGTGAGGTGTCCCCGCCGGGGACGAGCCGGCCGGAAGGGCTCACGGACGACCGCGACGCCTCGGCCGCCATGGCTTCCCAATCGGACGGTGAGGTCCTGGACGATTGAGTCCGACGTCGGACCGGAGCGGCATTGAGCGCCGACTGAGCAGGATCAGGGCTGCGTCTCTTCCATCCGGCTGGCACCAAGGCCGGCAACCACGGCGGTCAGTCGGTCCATCGCGTGGGCGACGCGGAGGCCGTCCATGTAGTCCCGGACATGCACGATCAGGCCGTTCCGGACCCGGAGCACCAGGAGGCCGGGGAAGCTGAACGCCTGGCCGGTTGTGGTCACGGTTCCGGCGACGACCTGCTCGACAGTGATCACTTCGGGGTCGATGCTTTCGTGGACGAGGACGTCGTGGATCCTCTGTGGCTGCGCTGGGCTCGTGCCCCAGGCCGCTCGATAGCCTGCACGGACTTCTTCCCGTCCCCGGTAGCGCTCAGGCATGCCGGGGAAGCCGAGAAACGGGAACTCGTGCAGGGCGTCGGCCGCGTACAGATCAGCCAGATCGTCCGCGGACTTGTCGAGCATCGCGCGGTGGAAGCGGGCCAGGACATCGCGGGGGCTGAGGTCGGCCGAGGTGGTGTCTGGCATGACGGTGGGACTCCGTTCAGTCAGCGTGTGGACGAACTCGTTCGAGTGATGGGCCGGAGTTCGGACGTGGGGTCGAGATGAAGTCCCCCAACTTCCGGTTGTGACGCCCGACTTGGCGACCATCATCACCGCACTCTACGTGAAGGTCGACGACGAGCCGGGAGGACGGCGACTGGCACGCAGCCGCCCGGCGCAACCGCTTCAACCGCTTGATCGGCCATCTCTACCACTGCCTGCAGCACCGCGAGCTGTTCCACGGGGGCACCGCGTTACCCGCCGAACTCGCCGCCGCATCTTGGCACGTTGGCATCGTGAGGTGTCTGTCCTCAGGCCCACGGGCAGCCGTGATCACCCGGTCGAGACTCCCGTTCGACGCACACCGCTCAAGATCGGAACGACAACAGCCACCGAGGCACGTGGGGCACGATGAGCGAATGTCCGCCGCCGAGTGAGGCAGCCGGGCAGCCCTGCGTTTGAGCCGGTGTCAGTCAGGCTCCGACGGCTGCACAAGGGGAGGGCGGGGCAGGCAAGTCGGACCGTGAGCACCGCCAGGACGGCATGCGTGATCCACACCACACGACGAGGGTGCATAGCGGGGCGGGGGCCAGCGTCTTTGTAAAGGTGTAGGGGCGTGTCCGCGGTCCTGCGGCGGCGTACGCGGTCGATGACACGTGTGCTGCCCTGCGGCCCCGCGTGGCTGCGTAGAAGCCGGCGTGCTCGGCAGGAAGGGAAGAGGTCGACGCCGATGGGGCAGTTGCGGGCCGATGAGTTCGACCGGTTCGTGGCGGCTCGATGGTCGGCGTTGCTCCACCTGGCGCGGCTGCTCACCGGCGGAGACCGCCACAGGGCGGAGGATCTGCTGCAGGAGGCGCTCGTCAAGCTGTGGTTCGCCTGGCCGAAGGTGGCCGAGCAGGCGCCCGAGGCATATGTGCGAAGGGTCCTGGCCCGTGCCGCGGCTCGCTCGGCACGGCGTCGCTGGTGGGGCGAGCACCCCGTGGACCAGTTGCCCGACCCGCCCGAGGTGGGAGACGAGATCGCCACCGTGGACGAACGGACCCGGTTGGAGGCCATGCTGGCGTTGCTGCCGGCGCGACAGCGGGCTGCGGTGGTGCTGCGGTACTACCAGGACCTGCCCGAGCAGCACGTCGCGGAAGTGCTGGGGTGTCCGGTGGGTACCGCCCGTTCACTCACGGCACGCGGCGTTGCACGGTTGCGGCGGCTTCTGGCTGAGGCAGTCGAGCCGGTCGAGTGAAGAAGGAGCCATGGATCACTTCGAGCAGGAGCTGGCACGAATGATGCGTGACAGCCAGGAGGACACGCCCTACGAGGACCGGCACCAGTACCGCCTGCACGCCGGCGTTCGCGCCCGACAGCGGGTCCGGACGGCCTGGATGGCCACCGGATCCGTGCTGACCATCGCCGGACTTGGAGTCGGACTGATGGTTCTGCCGAGCTCTTTCGCTCAGGGCGGGCCCACTGGTCCTCGGCCCCGCCCGGTCACCTCTGCCGAGTCGGTCCCGGTGCCGTCGACGGCCCGCCCCGCCTCCACTGCCGAGGGGGTACCGATGCCGTACCTCCCCTCAACACGCGAGCCGGTGCAGATGCCGACACGGACCTCAACCACCCGGATAGTCCCCTGGCCAGGTTCGAGCGGTCCCGATCAGTGAGGGCTGACTGCGCCGGCGCGACTACCACCGACCGCCGGGCAGCTGATCCCCGCTTGTCCTGCTCTCCACGAGTAGAAAGCTCACCGCGTGATCCATGAGAACGCGCCCGCGTTTGTCGACGAGCCACGGGAGGCGGCGAATTGCCAGCCGATCTCCTGGGAGCAGCGGCTGCGCCGCTTCGGGCATGTCGAGCGCCCGCGTACGTCCGTGCGCGACCGCCTGGTCGCGCCGTTTCCCGAACCGGAGTCACGGCTGTGGCGCACGCTCGGGCTGTCCCCGGTAGCGGCGTGCCGGCTGGCGCGCTGGTCGGGATGGGGCGGGCCACTGTTGGTAGCACTCCTTGCCGGGCTGCCGCGCCTTTGGCGTCTGGGCAGCCCGTGGGCGGTCGTATTCGACGAGACGTACTACGCCAAGGACGCCTGGTCCTTGCTACGGCTCGGCTACGAGAGCGCCTGGCCGGACCGCAAGATCTCCGACCCGCAGATCCTGGCCGATCCCCAGGTGATCCCGCTCTCCGACGCCGGGGCCTTCGTCGCGCACCCGCCGACGGGCAAGTGGGTGATCGCCCTCGGCGAGTGGATGTTCGGCGTCACCCCGTTCGGCTGGCGCTTCATGACGGCGGTCCTCGGCACGCTGTCGGTGCTGATGCTGTGCCGAACAGGACGCCGTCTGTTCCGTTCGACACTGCTGGGCTGCCTGGCCGGAGCACTGATGGCGGTGGACGGTCTGCACTATGTGATGAGCCGCACCGCTCTGCTCGACCTCGTCGTCATGTTCTTCGTGCTGGCGGCGTTCGGATGCCTGCTCATCGACCGGGACAGTGCGCGGGCCCGGCTCGCGGCAGCCTTGCCGGTCGACGAGGACGGCCGGGTACGCCCGGACGGACACACCGGTGCCCATGCCGGGACGGGAGTGCGTCCCTGGCGGCTCGCAGCCGGCCTCTTCCTGGGACTGGCGGCCTCAACCAAATGGAACGGCCTGTACTTCCTCGCCTTCTTCGTGATCCTTACCCTGCTGTGGGACGTCGGCTCTCGCCGAGTAGCGGGGGCGCACCGCCCCTACCGCGCGGTGCTGCGCAAGGACTTCGGCCGGTCGGTGCTGTCCCTCGTCCCGGTCGCTGCCCTGACGTATCTGGCGACATGGACCGGCTGGTTCCTGTCCGACAACGGCTACGGACGCCACTGGGCGGACGGCCGCGGCGGCACATGGTCGTGGATTCCGGCCCCGCTCCGCAGCCTGTGGCACTACGAGTACGGCGTCTACCGGTTCAACGTGGGGCTGCACACTCCCCACACGTACGAGTCGAACCCTTGGAGCTGGCTGGTCCTCGGCCGCCCTGTGCTGTTCCACTACGAGTCGCCAAAACCCGGGGAAGACGGCTGCCACGCGACGGCCGACTGCTCACAGGCGATCCTCGCCCTGGGAACACCGCTCCTGTGGTGGTCGGCATGCTGCGCACTCGTGTACCTGCTCTACCGATGGGCGCTGCGCCGCGACTGGCGCTCCGGCGCCATCCTGTGTGCGGTGGCCGCCGGTTATCTGCCCTGGTTCCTGTACCAGGACCGCACGATCTTCTCCTTCTACGCGGTCGTCTTCGTGCCGTACCTGAGCCTGGCCGTGACGATGATGCTGGGAGCCCTGTTGGGTCCGCCGGGAGCGGCTGACAAGCGCCGCGTACGAGGTGTGTTGGCCGCAGGTGTGCTTGTCCTGCTCATCGCCTGGAACTTCATCTATCTCTTCCCGGTCTATGCCGGGCAGACGATCCCGTATGCCGACTGGCGCGCCAGGATGTGGCTCGACACCTGGATCTGAGCCCGGCCGCAGGTACGCGTGGGCGACCTGTGCGCGCCCCCGACCGGACGGAACCGATTCGGCGACACCCGCCGGAAGCATACGAATTGTTCCGAAGCGAGGAGCCCTGGGCGGTCCTCCACAGTTCAAGGACGCGGAGCTCGCCTCCGCAGCACCCCGACGCCGGGGCCGAGAGCTTTCAGGAGTGCGCGCTCCCGCGGGTGAAGGAACGCCGTCTCTCGCAGACCACCGACGAGCTGTACCGACGACTCCTGCGGCTGCGCATCCTGCCGGCCTTCGACGACCTGGACCTCGACCAGATCACTGCGCCCCGCGTGCGGTCCTGGCGCTCGGAACGGCTCGACGCACCAGGTGCCGAGACCACGGTCGCCAAGAGCAACCGACTTCTCAAAGCCATTCTGGAGACGGCCGCCGAGGATGAGCTGATCCGACGGAACCCCGTGTCGCATCCGGGGTGGCGCGGAAAGGTGACCGCAACAGAACGGGATGAGAGCCCACGACGCTCGCCACGAACCGGCCGGCACTCGCAAACGGCGCCCCCTCCAACTCGGAGCCTGAGCGCCCAAGCCGGAGGCATGCTTTGACCGTCGCCGCGATGTACGGCGCTCGACTCATGGCCACCGGCCCCATCCACATGTGGCCCGTAGAGAAAGTTTCTACTCACGCAGCCCACCTCTACGCGATGCGCCTGAGAAACTGCCGTCAAGTACTACCGTCAACGCCCCCGTAGCGGCTCGCTGCGGGGGCGTTCTGACTGGTGGGCGCGGACGGTTCCGAGCCGCCGACATCTGCTTTGTGGGCCTGGCGCCGATCACAGGACGGTCTTGGCTGGTCATCAGCCGTACAGCGGGGCCAAACCTGTCAGCGCGTGCCTACACCGCCTTACGCCCCAATTGACCGTGGCTGACCGCCCAATCTGGCACGGATCTGGCACGCGCATCGTCGCCGACACCCGTCTTGCAAGTTCGATCACCGGTGGCCTCCTCCGTGGAAGCTTGCGGAGCCGCAGGTCACAAAATGTGCTCAAGGTTGCCTGCGTCCGCCGCCGTTGATCTACCACGTGGATGTCAGCCGATCAGGTCCGGAGGCGGGCAGGGCTCCAGTGGGTCGCGCGCCCGCCCGGGCTCTCACACAAGCGGCTGGGGAGCGACCGGCAGCTGTTCGCTGTGGGGCCACGTGAAGGTGCGGTCAGGTTCGAGGTGGGCCTCTCCCCAATAGATCGCGTGAATGCCGTTTTCCGCGTCGGCCGTGAAAAAGACGCAGACGAGCTTCGTGGTGGCCCCGAGCTCCTCAAAGGCTTCGTGCAGTCCTAGGTACTCCTCCGTCGTCAGGTCGTCGTCGAGATCGAACAGTCCTTCCGGCGACTGTGGCCCGTGCGCCCGAAACAGCCGACGGCGCGTGGGGGACGCATTCGAAGGCAACCGAGCACGATCAAGAGGCCTGGGTCTGTTCGCGTACCTGAAAGGGAACAGTGCATGATCGTTGATCACCGCATACTCGTACCCGCGCACGTCCCGCACGGACTCGCTCAATTGCCGTGCCGTGTCAGCCAGTTTTTCGCGCACAGCTTCCGCGAGGGTGGAGCCGTATGGGCTTCGCTTCTTTAACCCGGCCGTGAGGTGCGTGGCATGAGCCTGCGCGTGAGCCCGAGCCAACTGCACCGGAACCGCAGCAGCGATCCTGCCGGCCTGTTGCCCGAACCGTTTCGCCGCCCAAGCCGAAGGCCTGGCCCAGTTCTCCCCTGACGCAATCATGCAGCGTCCCCCTCCCTGCTCGTCCGTCTATCAACTGTGTGACAGGCGCACGAAGCGGGGGCAAGGGAGCGATCCGGCCACATGGTGCAAAGTGAACCTGCTGCGAGCTGGTGAGCCCCTCGAAGCGAACTATCGGCACGACGGTCACTGAGGGCTGCCGACCTGTCCACGCGGGCTCTCGGGGCCAACAACGGTTGCTGATAGTCGCTGTGGTTGCGGTACTTCTCTGCTGTACTGCTGGCCGAGGGGCCGGACCGATGCGGGGTGGTGGAACCGTGAGTGCAGGCAGCCGCGGAGTGCTGGGAGTCGTGGGCACGGCAGCCGATGGAGTCGAACAACTACGCACCGGCCTGGTCGAGCCGGCCATCGCCCTCGGCTGGCAAGTAGCCGTGACCCTGACCCCCAATGCCGGCCAATGGCTGAGGGCGAACGGCGAACTGGACCGACTAGAAGCCGTAACCGGCCTGCCAGTCCGGGATACACCTCGCCTACCGACCGAGGCCCGCCCCCACCCGGTCGCCAACTGCTACGTCGTCGCCCCCGCAAGCGCGAACTACGTCGCCAAGCTCGCGACGGGCATCGCCGACAACCAAGCACTCACTCAAGTGAGCGAGGCACTCGGCACGATCGACGTTCCCATCGTGGTGTTCCCACGGATCAACGCAGCACACGTACGACACCCAGCGTGGAACGGGCATGTCGCGGCCCTACGCAAGGCGGACGTAGAACTCATCCACGGCCCTGACGTCTGGCCGCTCCATGAGCGTTCGCCATCTTGAATTCGCTGGTCAGGGGGCTGGCGTGACTTTCGTTCGGGGTGCTCGTGCTGGTCGTGGGCGGCAGTCTGTGCAGTAGGTCGTCTGGCAGGGCGGTTTCGCCGGTTCCTGCTCGCCGTGACCGGTACGCCTTCTACGATCCGGTCCCATGGCGGACCCCGAGGTGCTGGAACGGATCGCCGCGCGGCGCGCGGAACTGGACGTGCTCGAAGAACGGCTGGCCAAGCAGTTGGCGGAGGTACGGGCCGAGCGAGACGAACTCGCTGTCGCCGAGCGGGTCCTTGAACGCATGAGCGAGCAGATCGCCGTCGAGCGCACGGTAGCCGCACCAGCGGCTGGGCAGGTGGGCGGCCGAGCGGTGCTGATGGTCCCGCACCGCGCGCCGGGCGTGGGGGAGGCGGCGCTGCCGCCGGAATACCAGCGCATCCTCGCCGTTGTCCGGCAGGCCGGCGGACCGGTCATGGTCCGGCAGGTCGGCGAGGTGCTGGGCCTGGATACAGAGGTGCGGGGCAAGCTGGAGCCGCTGCGCGGGAAGCTGACCCATTCACGATGGCCGCCGAGTCACCGACCTAGCGGGGACAGTACGGCAGGGAGGTGGCTGACTTCAGCTGCCCGCACCACTCGCAGGCACCGACCGCGTCGCAGGGGGACCCGGGCGCAGCCGGGAGTGGCGCCGGGGGAGCCGGGGCAGGGGTGTGGCGAACCGGGTCCGGTGCTGCCGCGCGGTGAGCGCAGGCGACCAGAACAGCCGCGTAGGCCGAGACGAAGGTGAACCAAGTGACAAAGAAGCGCATCTCGGCCTTGATTGACTCCCCATAAACCTCACGCGTCACCTTGTGGAGATCACCGTGGCTCTTCAGGAGGTAGTAGACGCCGTCTTCCTTCATCGGCTGTCCGCCAGACGGAAGACCCCCCACGGCCAGGCACACGACAGCGCCACCGACGAGTACCCCGGCCGTGACAACGAGGCGGCTCGGAGCCATGCGGAGCAGCTTGCCCGGCCCGATGCTCTGCGCGGCTGACAGGGCACGCAGAGCGGCTGCGCCGAACAGCGTGAAGGTCAGGCCGAGGACCACAAAAGTCGTGGCACGCGGCAGGAGCGGGCTGCCCGGCAGGAGCGTCAGCCCGACGATGAGCGTGCTCAGTGCGGTGAGCAGCAGAGCCAGTGCAATGTGCACCTTGTACGTGTTGGCCATGCGCTCTCCCTGATCCTGGACTCAGCGCGAGTATCGCCTCAGACGTCTCACGGGCTCCATGTGTAATCACGGAAGTGAACACGCGCTCAAGCTGCCGTGATTTGGCACCTGAAAGGGCGTTCTGTGAACTGCCGTCTTGAAGCCGCTGGTCAGCTCCCTAGGAGGCCGGTGTGACGGGCGTCCGCGGTGCTCGTGCCGGTCGTGAGCGGCAGTCCGCCGTGTAGATCATCTGTCAGCGGTTGATCTCGAGGTTCGTCAGGACGAGCAGCGCGCGCAGGAGGTGGGTGGCGCGAGTGGGGTCGGTGCGGAGCTTGGTGAGGATTCGCCAGTTCTTCAGGTGGGCGAAGCCGTGTTCGACGGGGGCGCGTCCGGCGGCGAGTACCCGGTTGGCGTCCTTTTCGCTGGTGGTGACCTTGTGGGCGCGGGTGGCCTTGAAGCCGGTGACGACCACGGGGGCGTCCGGGTCGTCGTCCAGTCCGAGGAAGCCGAGGTCCGCTAGGGCTCCGAGGCCGGCGTCTTGGAGGTGGGTGGGGATGTGGTCGCGGCGGGCGGCGGTGATGTCGTGGGTGCGGCCGGGCCGGGCAGCGGAGATCCAGATCAGGCAGCCCCGCTCGTCGGTGAGGGCGAGGAAGTACAGGCCGTGGCGGTGGTGCTTGCCGGAGTAGTTGGGGCGGTTCTCTTTGCCGGTGCGGCGCTGGGTGGGGATGAGGGTGCCGTCGATCAGGACCACCTCCCCGCCTCGCTTGACGATCTTCTTTAGGGCGCGGTCCAGGCGCGGGGCCTTCGCGGCGAGCAGGGCGATCAGCTCGTCGCGCCAGCGGCGCACGGTGGTTTCGGAAACGTCGTTGCCGCCGGCCATGTCGGCCAGGCGCTGGTCGTGCCGCAGCACCGCCAGGACAATCACGGCGATCTTCCCGGGTGGCAGGGCCCGCCACCGCGACCGTATTGCCTTCAGATGGCGTCGCAGCAGGTCGGCGAGGTGGTTGACGGTGCTCGTGGACAGGGGCAGACGGCACTGGTAGACAAGGGAAACAGTGCGCGCGGCGTGCTCTTTGGTGTTCTTCACACAATTCCAACGGCCGCCGGGGGCATCGTGGTTACGCCCACGCTGCGGTACCACGGCCGGTGGTGCGACGGGTCACAGGCGGGTGGTGAACTTCCCGTCGGGCAGTTTCCGCAGCCAGCCGCGGCCGGCCAACTTGCTCAGCTTCCCGCGCAGCGGCTCCAGCTTGCCCCGCACCTCTGTATCCAGGCCCAGCACCTCGCCGACCTGCCGGACCATGACCGGTCCGCCGGCCTGCCGGACAACGGCGAGGATGCGCTGGTATTCCGGCGGCAGCGCCGCCTCCCCCACGCCCGGCGCGCGGTGCGGGACCATCAGCACCGCTCGGCCGCCCACCTGCCCAGCCGCTGGTGGGGCTACCGTGCGCTCGACGGCGATCTGCTCGCTCATGCGTTCAAGGACCCGCTCGGCGACAGCGAGTTCGTCTCGCTCGGCCCGTACCTCCGCCAACTGCTTGGCCAGCCGTTCTTCGAGCACGTCCAGTTCCGCGCGCCGCGCGGCGATCCGTTCCAGCACCTCGGGGTCCGCCATGGGACCGGATCGTAGAAGGCGTACCGGTCACGGCGAGCAGGAACCGGCGAAACCGCCCTGCCAGACGACCTACTGCACAGACTGCCGCCCACGACCAGCACGAGCACCCCGAACGAAAGTCACGCCAGCCCCCTGACCAGCGAATTCAAGATGGCGAACGCTCCATGAACCCCGCGAAGGGCCAGTAGTTCGACAGCTCCCCTGGACCGCCATCATGGAGTCCATCCAGCACGTGACAGCCCGGGCTGCTCGACACCCACTTTAGGAGTTCGATCGGGCAGCCGTGCTGACGGCTCGCGGCAGAAGTTCGCACTAGGAGCTGCGGAAAGGCCGTCCCGTTCACTCCGAGCCAGCCCCTTGGAGTGAACGGGATAGACCGCGGGTCGCCGGCCGTACTGGCACACGTCTGGCACGGACGCTCATCGTCCTAGACGCATAGCGGGGGCAGGCTAAGCCGACCGGATTCGAACCGGCGTCCTCGCGATTTTGGAGACCGCGCGCGACCACCCCTGCGCTACGGATTCGCCCGCTGCGATCCTAGCCCCGTCACGCCTCAGGACGGACCGGTGCGTCGACCTTCTGATCCGTAGCTCTATCTGGATCGGTCAGCGACAGCCATACTGGCCGCTTCGAGGCCCCAGAGGGACGCTCTCGGTCGGTGTCGGTTGTTGTGGTTGCGGTACTGCGTTGCTGTACCGGGCGCCGTCGCTCTTCAAGCCGCTCGACGTGCATCTCATCTCGGAGCTGGCGGGTATGGTGCAGCCGCGATCAAGCATTGGGTTCGGGGAGGGGCTTTGGGAGCGAAGATGGGTCTGCCCGTGTACTCCGACGACGACGTGCCGGACCAATTGCGACGGGTGGGGTCGGCGGACCTGGTGCGGACGACAGGTGAGAGCAGCACTCGTCGTCGCTGCGTGGCGGCTGTTTCGGTCCGCGCGCGGCTCGTCGCGATGGCGGCCATGTCCTTGGTGGCTGGAGGTTGCAGCGTGCTGGACGATCCGGTCAAGGACCGCTGGGATTCCAGAACTGAGTTTTCAAGCTGTGGCGAGGTGAGCTTGGCTCAGGGTGAGGAGATGCAGAAGCAGGCGGTTCGGGAAATCGCCTGCCTCCGGCGAGCCCTCAAAAGCGGTGAGGGCGCAGAACTGAAGGTGGCTTTTCCCACTGTGGAGGGTGACCCGATTCGCGAGTACTACCGCCTGACGCCGCAAGCCACGCTTGAGGTGTACACCGACAGCACGGATGACCGCAACTCGGACCAGAAGTGGTCGTTCGCTGAGTGCTACACCCCGAAATGGTTGGCTGAGATTTCCTGCGATCAATGACCAGGCCAACGCGATGAGGTCGTCTATGGCCTCCTGCCAACCGACTTGAACACGCATCAGACGCTTCCAGGCTCAGTCGCAGCGTTGGCATGGTCGGAATCATGCGAGGGCGCGGACGGTTCCGAACCGCCAACATCTGCTTTGTAAGCCTGGCGCCGACCATAGGACGGTCTTGGCTGGTCAACAGCCGTACAACAGCGCCCAGCCGGTCAGTGGGTGTCTGCACCGCCTCGCACCCCAATTGACCGTGACGACCGCTCGATCTGGCACGGATCTGGCGCGCGCGGCGCCACCACGCAGCAACTCACGATACGGCCGACCGCCGCCTGGCTGCCCCTCGATGCGAACTACCGGCACGGCGGTCACTGAGGGCTATCGGCCTGGCGACACAGGCGGTAAGGATCAGCCACAGTTGTTGTTAGTCGGGGTAGTTGTTGTACTTCTCTGCTGTACTGCTGGCTCTGGGCACGGACCGATACGGGGCGGTGGAACGGTGAGCGCAGGCAGTCGCGGAGTACTGGCAGTCGTGGGTACGGCAGCCGATGGAATCGAGACGCTGCGCACCGGCCTGGTCGAGCCAGCCATCGCCCTCGGCTGGCAAGTGGCCGTGACCCTCACGCAGAATGCCGGCCGCTGGCTAAGGGCAAACGGCGAGCTGGACCGGCTGGAGACACTGACTGGCCTGCCGGTACGGGATACGCCTCGCCTGCCGACTGAGCCTCGCACTCACCCTGTTGCCGACTGCTACGTCATGGCCCCGGCAAGCGCGAACTACGTCGCCAAGCTCGCAACGGGCATCGCCGACAACCAAGCCCTGACACAGGTGTGCGAGGCGCTCGGCACGATCGGCGTCCCCGTCGTGGTGTTCCCCCGGGTCAACGCAGCTCACGCGAGACATCCGGCATGGCAGGGACACATCGAGACACTGCGGAAAGCGGACGTGGACCTTGTCTACGGCCCTGACGTCTGGCCACTGTACGAACCTCGCGAGGAACCAGAAGTTCGAGAGCTGCCCTGGCCCACAATCATGGAGCCCATCCAGCAGGTGGCGCCCGATGCTTCTCGCCGGTCGGACTGAGCCCGCCTCCGGGCCCGTTCCTGCTGGTCTGGGGATTGGTGTCTAAATCTTCATCTCCCGGCGCCCTGGCACTGCGCCTGCTGCCCCCTACGGCGTAGACATGCACTAAGGGGCCGGGCAGGGGGAATCTCGCGCAACCCCGGGGGGTTTCCTGTGGGCGCCGGCACCCGGAAGAGCAGCATGTCTGCCTTAGAAATTGTCCACAGAATAGGGTGAGAGAAATCGTATACTTTCCATGTGCTCGCGTCGCACCTATCACGGTAGCTCTCGGACTGGGCGCGGCACTTGGCGTAATTGGCCCGCTCGCGAACAAATTCGATAACCCGATTTTCCATGCCGTGGCCCTTGTATTCTCCGGGGGATGGTCGTGGGCGTGTTTCGCCTTTCTGGTAGGTAATTTCCGCCGGTCCAAGATTGAGTCGGCACTGCTGGCTTCTTCGGCGTTGGCCATCGGTGTGGTCGTGTACTACCTCTTCAAGTTTCTGAGCCCCGCTGCTCCGATCGGGATGGATATCGCTGGCGCGTCCGGGGAGGGCCTCACTTCCAGAATCCTGGTCTGGGGAATAGCAGCTTTCGCCTTCGGCGCGCCTGCGGGACTCGCGGGGAACCTGGCGCGAACGCCCGGTATCGCTGGCCTTCCTTTCCGCCTGCTCGTTCCATTGATCGCTTTCATTGAGACCTCTCAGCGATTGAATGTGGAGGCGGACTCGCAAGGGCTGATTGTCGCTATAACCTGGAACGCCATTCGCGTCGTTGCAGTCCTTTTCGCCGTGGCTCTCGTGGGGCACACGGTGTGGAGCTGGCGTGCTCGGCGCAGCCAACCCGAGCGGCGGGCGGAAGTTGGCGCGTCACCGAAGCGCCTCTGAGGCATCGCATACCTAAGAGGCTGTGGGCACCCTTGACTCGGACCACCGCTTTGTAAGTTCGCTCTACGCCCATCCCTGGGCCCGTCGTCGACTGGTCCGCCGGTCGCCCAAGGGTGCCGCTGTACGGCGCAGTCCGGGCCCGTTGATGTCAGCTTTGGATGTCAGCCCGGCGGGCTATGCGCTGGTGGACAACCCTTTGGCCCGTGGCGGCTGGGACCCTTACTGACTTCAGCGTTTCGGGGTCTGGATTTGTGTCGGGACCGGTGACGCGATACGTCCGGGCTGGTACGCCGGAGGCATGAGGTATGCGGACGGGGGCGGGCTGACCGCCGAGCAGCGCAGGCGCCGGGAAGAGTTACGGATGCGGGCCGTTGACCTCTTCGAGGAGGGCGTGAAGGTCCCGTGCATCGCCCGGGAGTTACGGGTGAGTGAGAAGTCGGTCTACCAGTGGCGCCGCACCTGGAGGACGGGCGGACGCGAGGCGCTGCGTTCCAAAGGCCCCTGCGGCTACGACTGTCGGCTTGGCCCGCACCTGCAGGCCAAGCTCGCGATGTGGCTTGATGAGGGGCCGGCCGCGCACGGCTGGGCGGACGACCAGGTGTGGACCGCCGCCCGGGTACGCACGCTGATCGGGCGGAAGTTCCACCTCTCCTACAGCGTCTCCGGGGTCACCCGGCTGCTGCACCGCATGGGCTACAGCGTGCAGATGCCCGCCCGGCCCGCCGCCGAACGCGACGAGGACGCAATCACCGCATGGCGGGAGGCGACCTGGCAGGAGGTAAAACCCTCCGGGCGGCGACTGGCGCGTTCATCTGCTTCGAGGACGAAGCGGGCGTGACCGGTCGGCCGCCCAAGGGCCGCACCTGGGGCCGGCGTGGCATCACCCCGAGGGTCAAGGTGTCCGGCCGCAGCCGGGGACGCCTCTCGGTGGCCGGTCTGCTGTGCTTCCGGCCGGGCCTGCCCGCCCGTCTGTGCTACCGGCTGCGTCGGCATACCGGTCGCAAGGGCGAGCGTCGCTCGCTGGGCGAGGCGGACTACATCCGCCTGTTGGATGGCGCCCACCAACTGCTCAAGGCTCCGCTGATCGTGGTGTGGGACCGGCTGAGCACCCACATCTCCAAGACGATGAAGGCACTTGTTGCCGAGCGGGACTGGCTGACAGTGGTCCTGCTGCCCGGGTATGCGCCCGACCTCAACCCGGTGGAGGGCCTGTGGGCGCACATCAAGCGGAGCCTGGCCAACCTGGCCGCCCGCACCCTCAGCGAGCTGGAGACTCTGCTCCGCAGGCGGCTCAAGGCACTGCAGTACCAGCACCGCATCCTCGGCGGATTCCTCGCCGGAACCGGCCTCACTCTCGACAGACCGGACAGACCCTAATACGCCGAAGTCAGTAACCCCTGGTCGATCTTGAAAACCGTCGTGGCGCGAGTCACCGTGGGTTCAAATCCCACACCCACCGCGTGCAGAAGCGGACCCTGACCAGGTAAATCGGTCAGGGTCCGTTCTCGTGCCCAATGTCTGCCAGCGCCCGTGACTCCCCGCTGTTTCCCGACCGAACGGGCACAAGAGGGGCACGGCCACCTGTCGTCTACAGTTCCGCCATGCCGTCGACTCTTACCAGTGCGCCCCAGACAAATGATGATCCGATAGCTGGTGGCACGGGCTTCGTGATCCTCGGCGTCCTGGTTGTCGCCTTCGGCCTCTGCGCCCGCTGGAGACGGTGGAAGCTGCCGACGGAGGGCTCGTACTCGGCCCGGGCAGCGATCATGCAAGGGACGGCTTCCGTCGTCTTCGGTCTCGGGCTGCTGCTTTACGGATACGCGTCTCGGTGAACCCACTCCTGCACGGAGCATCACCCATCCACTTCCTCTGCCACCACTCACCCCGGCTCCCATCCCGTCCGCCGTCGACCCACACGTCTGTGGAGCGGGCGTGGTTCATGGCGTCCAGGTGGAGCGCGCCACTGTGCGAACGACCTGGACGCCATGGGCCGCGTCTGCTCGGCTCTGCCTGGGCCGAAGGTGGACGGGATGGGAGCACCCCGCACACGCCACTACGGGCCCGCGGTCGGAAACGGCGCCCCCTCCATCCCGGTGCCGGCCGATCCCCCGCCGGAGGCATCGCCTTGACCGCAAGTGCCGTATGCGGTGATCGGCTCATGGCCATCGGCACTATCCACATGGGGGCGCGCGTCGGCGCAGCGCGGGCGGAGCGGGCCGAAGGCAGGAGCGGCGCCGGGAAGCGCGCCCGGCGGAGCGCAGCGCAGCCGGGTGCCTTGATGAAGTAGAGAAAGTCTTACCGCGCTGCCCTCAGAGATTGGTCGGCTTGTAGGCCAGAGCCCTGTCGGCGACATTCTGGGTGTCAGCTCGGGGTCGAAGTCCCAGAGCCCTAGTTGCTGATGTGCGGGCAGGCCAGGCCTCGTTCAAGGGTGGCCAGATCTCGGAGGACTCCTCCTCCGGCGTCTCAGGGCTCATGAGTCGCTCGACCAGGGGGATCGCTTGCTCGCGGGTCATCCGCCATTTCTGGTTGCGTGGTCACTGCTGCGTGATCAGCTGGTGGCCGTCGTGGCTGCGGACGTGGGGGCCGTCTTCGTCCAGGGCGCCCAGGAGACGGATCGCGTAGACCTCGACCATGCATTCCTTGACCTCGGCCGGCGTGAGCCAGTCGACCGCGATGGACTCGTCCGAGGTTCGCTCGGTGCCGCCGGAGGGCTTGCAGCGGAAGACCAGGGCGACGACGGGCCTGGTGCACCCATCGGCGAGCTGACCAGCGGGAACGAGTCTCAAGGGGAATCCCGGAGCTCGCCTTGGCACCCGTGGTTGACCGTGGTTCCCCGCTCTGTCGGGCACAGATCGGGCACGATCACATGCTTATCCGTAGCCCGATAAGTGCTCGGCTGACGCTTCCCTGTCAAGGTATAACGAGCTCCATGAGCTGGGTTGCCAATGTGATGGTTTCGATCGATCCGGATGACCGGGGCAATGCCGAGGCCCTGGGTGATTGGCTACGTGAGGAGGCACCGTGGCGCAGACAGCCGGATGCTTTCGGCGTCGGTTTTTTGAGCCCCATCACCGACGGGTGGGGTGGCTGGAAGTACCCCGAGTGCTGGTTGTGGGCAGGCGCTCTCAACCACGCTGATCTCGACGCCCTCAGGCAGCGTGTTGCCGACACCTCATGGCGGCAGCCCAACGCCGTGCAACTCTTCGTGATGGACCAGGAGGAGTCGTTCTTCCGCCTGTGGATGATTCGAGGCGGCAAACTGCGACAGTTCGCACCGCTGGAGCCGTCAGAGGAAGACGAAGGCTTTTACTGGACTGACGCGACCTCGTGACCAGCATGGTCTGAGGGGCCTCATCCTTATCAGGTCGGTCCGAGAGCCCCGTTTCGCCACGGGATGCAGTCGATACGTGCGGACCGCGGCAGTGAAGCGGTCGCAGGAGAACGCTCCGATTCGCCGCCGTTGGTGTCAGCCATTGATGTTCACCCGCAGTCCAGCAGGAGCCGCCTTCGGTCCGCCGCTGCGTCGGCAGTCACAGGAGCCAAGCCGCCTTGGGGTTTGGCTGGCTCGTCAGTCGGCCGTTGATGGCTATTGAGGTTGGGTTCGCTCGGTCGTCGTCAACAGTTCGTCGGCTGGCGAGACACGGCCGGCAGCACCGTACGGCGGGCTACCTTCGGGGCGCGGCGTTGCTCCCCTGCGCCCCAAGGGCTGGCGCGCGCCCGATATCGTTCCCCGACATGAAGATCGTGATCTGGTCCTTCCTTGCCCTGTTCCTCATCGTCGCCGCCATCGGCGGCTTGCTCAGCGCCGCACATGGACACGACGCCCCAAGCGTGATCCGTGGCCTGGTCGTCAGTGCGCTGTTCTCGTGGGGGGCCTGGGGCAGTTGGAAGAGGGCATCTCGCCCCCGGATACAGGGAATTGCCCCCATCCAAGAACCGCACCAGAGACTCTGGCGGCGACGATGACCCCCTGCTGCCCCACACCGCCCTGACGCCTCCCCACAGTCACGTGGAGTGCGTCGCCGAACGAGGACGACTGGAAGCACGTAGGTTATGTCTTCTTGCCCTGGGTCTTGCCGGGGATCTTGGTGACCTGCGTTTTCGCTGCTCAGGAGCGGTGTGCTCGCGCGCCTAGTGGTCGTCATCGGTCGTCCTTGGCCACTGCCGAGCGACCTCGGACGGCCCAGAGACGGCCCAGCTTCGGCGCGCACAGCTAACGGCCGACACCTTCGATACGCCCCGCCTGAACCTCAGCCGACGACAGTCAGCCACGACGGCGAGAACGCCGACCGACTACGCACGCGTGTGCCTCGCTGCACCCCCACTGGCCTCAGCCTCGTTGCCATGGCCGTCGACCGGAGCAAGTCCCGACGGCTAGCGCCTGACTACGGCGGCCGGCCGAGCCCTCAGCTTGGGAAGCTTGGGTGTTTCAGGGACGGGAAGGCTGCTGACCTGCGGGGCAACGGTGCTGGCGCCCGGCGCCCGCAGGCTGGTTTCCCCGGTGTTCCCCGTGGTTCCCCGCACTATCTGGTACGCGTCTGGCACGAGCTGAAGGCCCAGCTCGGCAGCCTCGCCGAGCCGCCCCCCGATTGTCGGTGCGGGCGGCTATGGTGCCTCCGCCATGAAGGGCAACTTTTTGGGGAGGGGTCTTGGGAGCCAAGACGGGACTGCTGGTGTACGCCGACGGCGACGCGCCGGAGTTGCTGCGGCGGGTGGGCGCGGCAGATCTTGATCGGACGGCCGCCATGATGCGGCTGCTCTATCCGGGCTGCGAGATCGAGGAGTGTGGGGGCTCGAATCTCTGGGACGGGGTGTACCCCGCGAAGGGGACGGTGCATGCAGCCAGCTGGCCGGGTGTGGAGGTCATCGGTGACCAGGGCGTGATGATCGACGCCCCCTCTGAGCTTCCAGAACACCTGGTGGCGGCGAGTGCCGGCCGCCGGCTCGTCCTGCACGCCATGCACAGCGTCGTCGACTGGCACGCGTTCGCCGTCTGGGAGGACGGGCGCCTCGTCCGCTCTTTGAGCCTGTCCCCGGACAGCGGCATCATCGAGAACATCGGCGAACCACTTCCCTTCGAACAGCCCTATTGGGCCGGAGACCGTCCAGCCGACATCGTCCCCTGGCCCGGCAAGGAGGAAGAGCCGTACGCCCTGCCCTTCCACCCCTTGGACCTGGGCGAAGACGCGCTGCGGGCGCTCTGCGGCTTCATCCAGGAAGGCCGTCCCGACCCCAATGACGTCGACGCGGACGCCATTGAGCTCTTCGGATTCCACGTGCGGGACCAACGAGGGCCTGATCCTGCCGAGCAGGAGGTAGAACGGCGGAGGGCCATGGAAGCCATAGGCCCGCCGCGCTTGTACAAGCTGGGGCCTGACGGCTCGCTGATCGAGACCGACGGCCTTTAGCTCACGACCTCTTCGTCCCGAACGAACTTTGCTGGGCGCTTGACCTCGTGCTGGTATGTCTCTCACCTGCTGCGACGGTCCGGAGACGTCCGCGGTTGTTCGCCGCTGTGCGCCGGCGTTGTCACGCAGTTAGACACGCAGCCGAGACTTAGCGACCCAGCTACTCGTAGATGGTTGCCGCTCGCAAGGCTCGTGCGAAGAAGCTCCAGTCGCCGCTGGCGGGCAACTCGCGGCCGGCGTTGCGGTACCAGCCGTCCGCATCCTCGATCCACGCTGCCAGGGCCTCCAGGAAACTTGCGAGGTCCTCGTTCTCCCAGGAGCTGCCTTCCTCTGCGTGGCTGCGGTGGAGTGCACGAACGAAGGCGGCCAGATCTGCTCTGCTGTCGACGTGCTCGGGAGATGCAGTCATACGCGGCACCCTAGTTGGCGCGCCAACTGCCGTGGTACGGCAAGAAACACTCCATCTTGCCGTACCGCCACCCCTGGGCGGAAACCCGTTAGGTTCGGGGGGCTCTGACCTGGGCTTTCGCTACTGACGCCGGTGGCTTGTCTGTCGCCGTCCGTCGTCGTTGGTCGGCCTCGGGGGCCCTCGGACGGCCCACAGACGGCCCGGCGCGGCATGCGGGCTGAGCACCTGGTGGTGTCAGTGCCAGTGGTTATGGTGCGACCGCCATAGAAAATGCCTTCGTTGCGAAACCCGGTCTGGGCATGATTACCACCGTGCGTGAGGACAGGGACCATCGCGGGCACGGGCGGTACACGCTGACGGAGACGGGGCACGGCCACGTCTGGGGTGTGTGCGCAGCAGTGGACGGACTCTTCGGGGAGCCCCAGCGCGGGAGGTACGAACTGTTCGGCTGGGTACCGAAAGGCGTCGAGGTGCGGGGCTGGGTCGGCAGTCGGGTATGGCTGGTGCCGGACGACGACGCACTTGAGCGCTGGCTGCTGGAGGACGCGGAGAGCCCAGGGCAGCTCTTGAGCACCGGCAGTCTCGTGCTCAGTGGTCTGGACGACTACGAAGGGCCGCCCGAGGGACACACGGGTCTTGTCCGAGTGCACGACGGGCACCGGTGGCTGGGCTCCTGCCGGGAATTCGCCCGCGTCCTGCCGCCCGAACAGGTGGCGCCCCCACTCGTCCTGCGGGGGCTCGCCCAGGGTGATCAGCTGCGGGCTGCATTGCTGAAGGGCACCCGGCGGGCACTGGACCTGGAGGAGGCCGCCCTGGAGATACAAGACGACCAGGGCGAGCCGCTCACCGATCGGCTGCTCTGGACCAAGGTCAGCGCCTGGCACCCATCCGCCTACGGGATGGATCTGATCGACCTGGAGCTCGACGGAAAGTTCTTCACACCGGTTCCCGAATACGCCCAACCCATCTGGGAGCGGTGGCTCGCCGGGCCGCCGGACACCCTGGGCGCGTGGGCGAGCCTCGACACCCGGCGCCGCAAGGCCTGGCTCGACCTCGTCCGCGAGCGGGCCTGCCGACGCGCCCACCGCGACCGACCAGCTGGTCACGCCTACCAACTCGACGGTCGAAACATCACCGATGTACCAGGCCTCCACCTGGCGCTTGGGGAGGCGGTGAACGGGCCGGGTGGCTACTTCGGCGGCTGTCTGGCCGCCCTCGACGACTGCCTGCGCGGCACCTTCGGTTACACCGCCCCCGCAACCCTGCTATGGCGGAACGCCGTGACCGCACGCGCGCACCTGTCCCGGACCCTGACACCGGACGGCCAGCCCTACGACCTATTCGCCGAGGTCCTCGATGCCCTGGCCGAGGGCGGCATGCACGTCACCCTGGCGTGATCCGCCGTCCGAACAACTACCCAGTCTTGATGGCGTCCCCGGCAGGATTCGAAACTGCGACACCCGCTTTAGGAGTTCGAGCGTGGGTCGCCTGTAGGCGCCTCACTGCAGAACGGCACGGTCATGTTCGGCTGCCCTGGGCCGCTGGTGTTCCCCGACGTTGATGTCAGCCGTGGATGTCACCCACGTCCGTTGAGGGCGTCCGCGAGGGCCTGGGCTTGGCTTGGCGTGATGCCGAGGGCGAGCGGTATGTGGCGGGGGCTGTAGGACGACGAACACACTGCGATCGGGTTGTCGGCAGTCACGGTCCAGTGGGGTTCACTACCGGGCCCCTGCTCGCCGACCAGGACGGTAGCCAACTCGTCAGCTGCGTCAGAACGTATGCCGCAGAGGGTCAGCGCTTGCGCCACTATGCCACGCGCTTCGCGGGGAATCTCGGCGTCGCCGAGCATCGGAAGCAGGAGCAGAAGGCGCTGTGAGCTGTCGGTCAGACCTTCGCTGCTGTTCTGTGTGGCCTCAGCGAGTATGTCGAGCTCCGACCAGGACAGTCCGGGGCCGGCCTCGTCAACGCCGAACTGGCCGAGGTAGCCGAGTCGTCCCCACGCGGGGTGGCGCACGAAGAAGTCGACGTTGTTCGCGTCGTCGAAGTTGGCGTACACGACGTAAGCGGTATGCCCGCCTTCGAAAGGGACGCGCAGTACGGGCCAGGGTTCTTCAGGGTTGCTGATGCGCTCCACCATCTCCTCGTAGACCGACGCGTCCACCCCGTAGCGCTCTGGATCCTCGCCCGGATCGCCCACGGTCAACAGGAGATGCGCGAGCCAGAAGGCGGGCTCGCGCGCAAGATCCTCGCCTGCTACAAGCTCGCAGTCCTCCAGATATTCCGGGACGTGCACCGTGAGAGCCATGCGCGGAGCGTACTCGCCGTCATCGCCTTCTCTTCCGCGAGGGCCTCGGCGCACCGTGCCGCCCGACATCGGGCGAGACGGAAGCAACACCGCCTTAGGAGGGTGGTGGGGCGAGTTGGCGCCTGACCTGCGGTACGTGGACTTGGGTGCCAGCTGGCTGTGGTCACCGCTGGCAGCCGCAGTTCCCCGTGAGTCCCCGCCCGATCTGGCGCGGTTGTGGCACGGGGAACTTCCTGATCCGCAGCTTTAGCCGGATCGGTCAGCGACGGCCATACCGGTCGCTAGGAGGGCCCCGGAGAGACGGCAGCGGACGGGAGCGGGTTTCGTACGCCGCTGCTGTACAGCCGTCCCCTGGCTACGGGAGGGCCTTGCGGGTGGTCCTGACGTGATCGGTTGGGGGCCTTTGCACTGGTGGGCGCGGACGGTTTCGAACCGCCGGCATCTGCTTTGTAAGCCTGGCACCCGCCGCTGAACCGTCATGGCAGCTCAGCCCCTCTGTGCGCTGCAGCGGCTGTCACAAGCGGTGGACGCCGTAGCGATCCTCCAGTGCCCGTGGTTGACCGCTCGATCTGGCACGTATCTGGCACGCGTCCGCCGGCTCCCTCATTGACTGCGAGCAGCCATGCCTTCCGGCAGGTCTGTGACACGCCGGGCGGTCACCAGGTAGCCCGCGAAGCTCACGTCCGGCTTGGCCTTCGCCCACCCGTCTGCCTTCTCAACCGGTACCAGTACGGTCGTGCCCGGAACGGGGTAGTTCACCTTGTCCGTGGCGCCCGGGGGTACCCCGTAACGGCAGTGCACCTCAACAATCGATGCCACCTCCACCGAGGTGGGCGCGTGCCCTTCCCCCTGGCCGTGGTGCTCCTCGCGGAAGTCGATCTCATCCGCACGTTCGCTACCGACAACGTCGGCGTAGTCCTCCGGATCGACTTCCAGCAGCGTCCAGGAGACAACATCGCCTGGCGCGAAGCTCTCCCCGCAGCACTGGATCTGCCAGTCATCGACCCAAATCGTCAACGTCATGACCCCATTGTCCGCCGCCCGAGGGCGACTGCTCACGACTGCTACTACAAAGCCTCCTACAAACGCCAGCGTGCACAGTCGGTGATGCCAGAGGCCTCGTGGGCCTCCCAGCGGTCACTAATCTGTTCGCATGATCCCGAACGAAGACCGCCAGTTTCCCGCTGCGCTCGCCGCTGCCATGGCGGTCCGGCTCGACTGCATCGGCGAGGACGGCGTCGACTTCGAGCCCTACGAGTCCTTCCTGACTGCCGACGAGACAACGGATTGGCTCCGTGCGTGGACGGGCAACAGCGACCTGACGGGCGATGACTTCCGCGTCTTCGGCCAGGACGGCACCGGCGGGAACGCAGCCTTCTGGCTCATCCGTCCAGGCCTGGACCTGGCAGAGCAGCCCATTGTCTTTATGGGCTCCGAAGGAGAAACCGGAGTCGTCGCCCGCGACCTGGGCGCCTTCCTATGGCTGCTGGCTGGCGGCTTCGGCCCGTGGGAAGCGGCCGCCTTCTACGAACCCGAGCCCGACTGGGCTCCGCAGGTCAACAAGGACCTAGCAGCCATCGCGGAGCAGCACGCTCCCGACCGGCGGGCAGCGGCACCGGCGATCATCGCGGTGGCCACACAGGAGTTCCCCGACTTCGACGACATCATCATGGGGCTGTGCCGCTGAACCTCGTGTGAGATGTCAGTGCTCAAGGTTGTTGCGGCACCACTCGTGCCGGCAGCCGTCGTCTCGCTGGTGCAGCCGCCGAAGGTCCTGCAGAGCGGCGACGGGGAACGGGTGCCGCATCCACTTCTTCAGGTACCCGTCCTCACCGTGATCCCGCAGTACGGTCTCGGCCGCTTCCATCACCGTGTGGCCCAGCACGCTACGGGGCTGGGTTGAGCTCCAGGAAAGAGTGCCGCCCGTCTCGTCGGGCGATCCCCAGCTCGTCGCTCCGTCCGGGAACCGGTAGATGGCGATGGACACGTCCAGCTCCTGGCGCCGGAGCAGCCACCTCATCTCCACGGGTTCGAGGTCGAACGAGACGCGCTGATCGGTCGTGCCTCCGTACAACCCCGTCACGGCATACAACAAGTCGGCAAGGGCATCCGTGCAGTAGCTGACATGGGCCCGATGCTCCGAATTGCCGTCGGCAATCCGACATGTGGCCCACCCCGCGCCGCCCAGCTCCCAACTGAACTGAAGATCACCCGCCATTCGCACCCCTCCCAAGTGGATCGCAACCCCCATCACCGATTGATGGGGATCTCGTAGACGATCTCGCACAGGGAGGCAGGGACGACGATGTCCGCCGTCTCCACCGGCCGGCCCTCGTCGCTGTAGTACGTCCGCCGGATGTGGGTGACGAGCGCGGCCTTCTGAATCCCAAGGAGCGACGCCTCCTCGGCGGTCGCCTGCCGCGGCTCAGGCTGCTCCACGGCATGGCTGATGGTGACGCCGATCTGGGCCATCCGGTTCACGACGCCGGCCCCAGCGTGCGGCCCGCCCTCGGGAAGGACGATGAGCGTCCCGCCGGTGAGGTCGTACGGTTCCCAGCTCGTCGACAACTGCACGGGCCGCCCGTCGGCGAGGAACTCGTACACGGTCCGGACGCACAGCTCGCCCTCACCGATCCCGAGCCGCGCAGCGATCTCAGCCGGCGCGGGCACCTTCGCGTCGGTCCGGCTCTCCCAGCCGCCACTCCGCCCGACGGCCTTCATGTCGGCCCGGAACGGCGACCCGTCCGGCTGCTCGCGCGCCGCAGAACGAACCATCCGCACCCGCCGCCGGGGCTCGGCCACGTAGGTCCCGGACCCCGCCCGTCCCTCCAGCACCCCCTGGGAGATCAGCAACTCCTGGGCGCGGCGGACCACGTTCTCGCCCACCCCGCACTCCTGGGCGATCTGGGCGCGTGAGGGCAGCCGGTCTCCAGGAGTCCACTCGTGCTCCGCGATCCGCCGCCGCAGTTCGTCGGCGATGCGGAGGTATGGCGGCTGCTCAGGCATATGGAAAATCTAGTCCACTAGCTCTAATCTAGTTAACTAGATTTACTCAAAGTGATCACCGGTGACGGAGGCTGCCCTGTGCCTGCTCCAGAAGTAAGCGCGGAGACTCTGGCTGCCCGGTTATCAGCCGTCGGATTCACCACGCGGGTTGAAGAGCACCCCCGGCACACATCGATCGAAGCGGAGGTACCGGAATCCCTCCCGGCCGAGACATGGCGGGAGGTCCTGGAAGTCGTGGCCGCGGCGGACCGATTCGGTCTCCTGGCCACGAGCCTGGGCGGCCGCACCCTATGGGCCGCCGTGAACAAGGCGGTCCCCGCGACGGGCGATGTCCGGGGACCTGGCCATCAGCGATAGGAGCTGATCATCATGTTCAACCGTATCCGTCGCACCATCAGGCGCACCATAGAGCGGTACGCCCAAAGGACCCGGCACTGCGAGCCCTTAACGCCGACCCGTACGACGCTCGCTCTCCCCAAACCGTCCGACGAACTGACGCAGTTCCTCCGACAACTCGGAGACCGGCCGAGCTTTCTCCCGGGCGAAGAGACGGCCCTCGTCCGCCCGTACGTCCTGGCCGTCGAGCAGCGCACCAGGCAGAGTTCGGCGCCGGTTCCACCCCACCTCCTCGCCCACGCCTGCTTCGCGCCGGCGGAGGCCCACGGATGACCCGCGTCCCCTCGACGGCTACCACGCCCTACAGGTCCAGCGCCTGCCGGATCGGCACCCACCACGAGTGCACGCACTCCGCCCCGTTGACGGCACCGATCGACATCCCGGTCGTCTACGAGGCCTGCGCCTGCTCCTGCCACTCCGCAACAACGCCACCGGAGGCGACCTCGTGAACGGCCTTCCCTCCCGCGGCGCCCTCGCGTCCCCGGTCGAGATCACCACAGCCACGGTGCAGCGCGGCGACGTGATCCAGATCGGCGGCCAACCGTGCCGAGTAGCTGACCTCCGCCAACTTCCCGGCGGCGCCAAGCGCCTTCTCTTCGAATCGGGCGAACTCCTGACGATGCACACCCGTACGCGCCTGATCGCCGTACGAGTCCTCAGAAGGTGGTGAGCGCCCCTATGCCGTCCCTACGCGACACCATCGCCGACGACCTACGGACCCAGATCACCACCGGCCATCTGGAGGCCGGCGCTCGTCTCCCCTCGGAACCGAAGCTCGCGGCTCAGTACAAGGTGAGCACCCCGACCCTGCGCAACGCCCTCGCACTCCTCCAGGCCGAGGGCCTGATCGAGAAGATCCACGGCAAGGGCAATTTCGTCCGCCGACCTCTCCGCAGACTCACGTACACCTACGGCCGCCTCACCCCGGACGCAGACCTCCACGTCACGATCCGCACCACCAACCTCCGAGCACGCGGCGACCTCATCTCCCTACTCAAGGTCCCCTCGCGCACCCCGCTGACGGAGTTCCTTTGCCTCACCCACCAGGGAGAGAGGCCGCACAGCCTGGCCCGCATCTACGTCCCGCGCGACCTGGAGCCGGACGAACTGCCGTGGTCTCGCCCCGAACGGGTGGAGACCCGAGAAGTGGTCACCGCCCGACTCCCCACCCCGGAAGGAATCGGTCAGGGGCCGTTGTCGTGCGTTCTGCCCGCCAGCATCCGGGGTTCCCCGCCAGTTCCCGGCCGATCGGGCATGACAGGGGCACGGACACCTTCTGATCCGTAGCTCCATGGGGAACGGTCGGTGGCGGTCATAGCGGTCGGGCCATGGCCTCCGGAGGGCGTCACCGGACGAGGTCGGTTGCTCTGGTTGCTGTACTTCGCTGCTGTACCGCCGTGGGTGCGGTCACTCGGAGTGCTGCGCTTGGGAAGGCCACTGCCCCTCGGCGAACTGCCGGCCCCAGTAGTAGGGGTTCACTTCCGCGAGGGTGCGCGCCTCCCAACGGGTCGGGTCGTCTTCCCGCGGGACGGCGACTTCGACGGACGGCCCCCAGAGCGCGAGCCGTTCCTGGCAGACGCCACAGGGCGGCAAGATCAGAATCCTGCCGTGCTCCAAGTCACGGCAGACGCAGACGGAGGCGGTGACGGTTCGGTTCTGGGTGTAGGCCTGGATGAATGCCCCGGTCTCCTGGCAGAGCGCAACCGAGCCGTTCATGTTGTCGAGGCCGACGCTGGTCAGGATGCCACCGTCGGCGAGCCGCACAGCGGCTGCCCCGCCAGGTTCACCCGTGGGCCAGCGTCGGTCCATGAGTTCCACGGCCGCGTCGACAAGCATCTGGTCGAGTTTCATGCGCCGGAGTTTGTCACGAGCCCTGAACGCGGCACGGCCCGAGAAGGACAGTGGAGCCTCGATGACCCAATCAACCCCCGGGACACAACAGTCCGGAGCCCTGGTTCGGAAGACGGCGTATGTGGATGGCCGCTGACCTGGCGACTCCCTGAGCTGGTCCGGAGCGAGGTTGGCGCCGCCGTTCCCCGCGAGTCCCCGCTGTGTCGGCGACGGCTGAATGTGAGGCCAGATGCGGCGGCTCAGTTGTGGGCCATCCGTAGTCTCGTTGGATGGTGTGTCAGTCGTTGCTGGTGGTGGAGGTGCGGCCGAGTTCGCGGCCGCGCATGCGGTAGGACTCGCCCTTGAGGGAGTGGACCTCGGCGTGGTGGACGAGCCGGTCGATCATCGCGGCGGCGACGGTCTCGTCGCCGAAGGTCTCTCCCCAGCGTCCGAAGGGCTTGTTGCTGGTCACGATCACGGACGCGCGTTCGTATCTGTTCGAGATTAGCTGGAAGAACAGGTTCGCCGCCTCGGCCTCGAAGGGGATATACCCCACCTCGTCGATCACGATCAGTGGGTAACGGCCGAGTCTGACCAGTTCCTCCTGCAGTCGGCCGGTGTGGTGGGCCGCCGCCAGGCGGTCGACCCACTGGGCCGCGGTGGCGAATGCGACCCGGTGCCCGGCCTGGCAGGCCCGGATCGCCAGCCCGGTCGCGATGTGCGTCTTGCCGGTGCCCGGCGGCCCGAGAAAGACCGCGTTCTCCTTCGCCGCGATGAAGTCCAGGGTTCCCAGGTGGGCGAGCTGTTGGCGCGTCATGCCCCGCAGATGGGCGAGGTCGAGTTCCTCGATGGTCTTGATCGCGGGGAAGTGGGCCTGCCGGATGCGTTGCTCGCCGCCGTGGCTGTCGCGGGCCGAGACCTCGCGCTGCAGGCAGGCGACGAGGTATTCGAGGTGGCTCCAGGACTCGGCCTGGGCGCGTTCGGCGAGCCGCTCGGCGGCGTCGAGCAGGGCAGGGGCCTTCAT
>NZ_JBHVEE010000049.1:0-62491 GCF_042802415.1 Streptomyces sp. NPDC057486
GCCAGTGACTGGCCGGGCGCCCCTTCCGCTGTACCGAGTGCTCAGATCTTGGTGCGGGACGTGTTGTAGAGCTTGGCGGCCAGGGCGGCCACGTCGTCCTGGGACATGCCCTTGCCGGCCATGGAGAGCGCCACGTCGACGCCCTCGACGACGCCGACCGTGCTGTAGTCGGCCCAGACGCAGATGGGGAACTCGAACTCCTTGGGACCCTTCGCGGGGGTACCGTCTCCGTCCTTGTTGATCACCTTCATGTTCTGGCACTTCATCAGCGCGCCATCGAACCCAGCCGGCGTGACAGCGTTGGCGCTGCCGACCAGCTTGACGTCCATGCCCTTGTCGCCCTTCTTGAAGTCCGACTCCGCGTTGTTGAAGGAGTTGTCGATGACCTTCGCCGGGTCGGTGACATCACCCCAGATACCCGAAAGGGTCACGGACTTGACGGCGAGCGGATTGTCCTTGGAGCCGGCCTGGTACACCGCGCCCGCCTGCTGGGGATTCTTGATCCCCAGGCCCTCGGCCTTGGTCTTGTCAGCGCCCGTCATCGGCCCCGACGGTATCGCAGCACTGGGGCTCTTCTTGTAGTCATCCAGCTTGGCGGCCGGCGTCAGCTTGTAGCCCTTCGTGCTGTCCGCGACGTCGCTGTTGCTGGCACCGCCCGATGTCAGGAAGTACACCCCGCCCGCGATGACCGCCAGTGCCACGACGACGCCGCCGATGATCAGGCCGGTCTTCTTCTTCGGAGGGGCCGGGGGCATCGGGACCTGGCCGCCGTACGGCGCCTGGCCGTAAGGGGGCTGGGGCTGCTGGCCGTACGGGCCCGGCTGCTGGGCCTGCGGGTAGCCGTAGCCCGGCTGGGGCTGCTGCGGAACACCCTGGGGAGCCTGCTGCGGATACCCGTAACCCGGCTGGCCGCCCTGCGGAGGCTGACCGCCGTACGGGCCCGGCTGCTGGCCGTACGGGCCGGGCTGACCCTGCGGCGGCTGACCGCCGTACGGTCCGGGCTGGCCCTGCGGAGGCTGCCCGCCGTACGGGCCCGGCTGGTTGTAGCTCATCTGCGGTGTCCCCTGTTCGTCATGCTTATGCGTTCCGAACATCCTGGCGGAAGGTCCACCCGCATGGAGCACCGGGAGTCACACCGTTACTGAACAAACCGGTTTCAGTGCACGACTGTGACGGCCCTAAACTGTTCCCCGTGACCGAGAACCCTCAGCACCAGACAGCCAGCAACCCCGAACTGCCGACCCAGTACGCGCCGGCCGAAGTAGAGGGGAAGCTGTATGAGCGCTGGGTAGAACGTGGTTACTTCGAGGCCGACGCGACAAGCGACAAGCCTCCGTTCACTGTTGTCATCCCGCCGCCGAACGTCACGGGCAGCCTCCACCTGGGGCACGCCTTCGAGCACACGCTGATCGACGCCCTCACCCGCCGCAAGCGGATGCAGGGCTACGAGACGCTGTGGCAGCCGGGCATGGACCACGCCGGTATCGCCACGCAGAACGTCGTCGAGCGTGAGCTCGCCAAGGAGGGCAAGTCCCGCCACGACCTGGGGCGCGAGGCCTTCATCGACCGCGTCTGGCAGTGGAAGGGCGAGTCCGGTGGACAGATCTCCGGGCAGATGAAGCGCCTGGGTGACGGTGTCGCCTGGTCGCGTGAGCGCTTCACCATGGACGAAGGCCTGTCCCAGGCCGTCCAGACCATCTTCAAGAAGCTCTACGACGACGAGCTGATCTACCGGGCCGAGCGCATCATCAACTGGTGTCCGCGCTGTCTCACGGCCATCTCGGACATCGAGGTCGAGTACCAGGACGACGACGGCGAGCTCGTCTCCATCCGGTACGGCGAGGGCGAGGACTCCATCGTCGTCGCGACGACCCGCGCCGAGACGATGCTGGGCGACACGGCCGTCGCCGTCCACCCGGAGGACGACCGCTACAAGCACCTGGTCGGCAAGGAGATCGAGCTTCCGCTCACCGGCCGCCGTATCCCGGTCGTCGCCGACGAGCACGTCGACCCCGAGTTCGGCACGGGCGCCGTCAAGGTCACGCCCGCGCACGACCCGAACGACTTCGAGATCGGCCAGCGGCACGGTCTGCCGAGCCTCGCCGTGATGGACGAGCACGCGATCATCACGGCACACGGTCCCTTCCAGGGCCTGGACCGGCTGGAGGCGCGCAGCGCCATCGTCGGTGCTCTGCGCGCCGACGGCCGGATCGTCGCCGAGAAGCGCCCGTACGTCCACTCCGTCGGCCACTGCTCGCGCTGCAAGACGACGATCGAGCCGCGGCTGTCCATGCAGTGGTGGGTCAAGGTCGGCCCGCTGGCCAAGGCGGCGGGCGACGCGGTCCGCGACGGCCGGGTCAAGATCCACCCGCAGGAGATGGAGAAGCGGTACTTCGACTGGGTCGACAACCTCCATGACTGGTGCATCTCGCGTCAGCTGTGGTGGGGCCACCGCATCCCCGTCTGGTACGGCCCGGACGGGGAGATCGTCTGCGTCGGCCCCGACGAGCAGCCGCCGAGCGGCGAGGGCTGGACGCAGGAGACCGATGTCCTCGACACCTGGTTCTCCTCCGGCCTGTGGCCGTTCTCGACGCTCGGCTGGCCGGAGCAGACCGAGAGCCTGGCGAAGTTCTACCCGAACTCCGTCCTGGTCACCGGCTACGACATCCTCTTCTTCTGGGTCGCCCGGATGATGATGTTCGGCCTGTACGCGATGGACGGCACCCCGCCTTTCCACACCATCGCTCTGCACGGCATGGTCCGCGACCAGTTCGGCAAGAAGATGTCCAAGTCCTTCGGCAATGCGGTCAACCCGCTGGACTGGATGGACAAGTACGGCTCGGACGCCCTGCGCTTCACCCTGGCGCGCGGCGCCAACCCGGGCGTCGATGTCCCGATCGGTGAGGACTGGGTCCAGGGCTCCCGCAACTTCGCCAACAAGATCTGGAACGCCACGCGCTTCGCGCTGATGAACGGCGCCACGATCGAGGGCGAGCTGCCCGACCCGTCACAGATGTCCGCGACGGACCGCTGGATCCTGTCGAAGCTCAACAAGACCGTTGCCGAAGTCGACGCGTTCTACGACGACTTCCAGTTCTCCAAGCTCAGCGAGGCCCTCTTCCACTTCGCGTGGGACGAGGTCTTCGACTGGTACGTCGAGCTGTCGAAGACCACGTTCTTCGCGGGCGGCGAGCAGGCGAAGGTCTCCGGCCGGGTCCTCGGCGAGGTCCTCGACGTGATGCTGCGGCTTCTGCACCCGGTCGTCCCGTTCGTCACCGAGACGCTCTGGACCACGCTGACCGGCCGCGAGTCCGTCGTCATCGCCGACTGGCCGAAGGACTCCGGCTTCCGCGACGCGGCCGCCGAGCAGGAGATCGAGCTCGTCCAGCAGGTCGTCACCGAGGTCCGCCGGTTCCGCTCCGACCAGGGTCTCCAGCCCGGCCAGAAGGTCCCGGCCGAGCTCACCCTGACCGGCACGGCGCTCGCGCCGCACGAGGCGGCCATCCGCCAGCTGCTGCGCCTGCAGCCCGCCGGTGACGGCTTCCACGCCACCGCTTCGCTGCCGGTCGCGGGTGCCACCGTCGCCCTCGACCTGTCCGGCACCATCGACGTGGAGGCCGAGCGCAAGCGCCTGACGAAGGACCTGGGCGCCGCCGAGAAGGAGAAGGCCCAGGCCAACGCCAAGCTCGGCAACGAGGCGTTCCTGGCCAAGGCACCGGACAACGTGGTCGACAAGATCCGTACCCGGCTCGCCAAGGCCGACGAGGACATCGCGCGGATCACCGCTCAGCTGGCGAACCTGCCGCAGAACTGATGATCTGAGCGCGAAGCCCCCGTGTCCCTGACCGACCAGGGACACGGGGGCTTCGCCGTCCCCGCTCCGGCGGCTCGTACAGCCCGTACGGCGTGATCGGTGCCGGGCAGCCGTCCGCCCGGCCTCCGGCGCGCGCCGCTCCGGAGCCGTGGTCGGACCCGGAGGTCAGGGGGACACGGAGCGCCATGTGCTCCCTGGGCGCGTTGTGCCGACAGCGGCCCGGGCGGGCGATTCGTGACCGTTGCCGGGCCCCGCGCCGGATGTCCGTCCCGATCCGTAGACTGGGACCCGTGAGTGAGCCCCGCCCTTCAGACCGGCACGACGCGTCCGAGTCCGACGACACCTTCGCGGAGATCGTCGACGAAGCGACCCAACGCGACCCCGACCTGGCGGTGATCGAGGCCGGCAGCCGCACCCTGCGCACGGCCTCGGGACCGGTCCCGGGTGACGAGATCCCCGCCCGACCCGCCGACCCGGAGGTGGACAAGGCACTGCGCGCGGTGGAGCAGGAGCTCGCCGGCCGCTGGGGCGAGACAAAGCTCGAACCGTCCGTGTCGCGGATTGCCGCGCTGATGGACGTGCTCGGCGAGCCGCAGCACGCGTACCCGTCGATCCACATCACCGGCACCAACGGCAAGACCAGTACCGCCCGCATGATCGAGGCCCTGCTCGGCGCCTTCGAGCTGCGCACCGGCCGCTACACCTCGCCGCACGTCCAGTCGATCACCGAGCGGATCAGCCTGGACGGTTCGCCGATGGACCCGGAGCGGTTCATCGAGACGTACAACGACATCAAGCCGTACGTCGAGATGGTCGACGCCCAGCAGCCCTACCGGCTCTCCTTCTTCGAGGTGCTGACCGGTATGGCGTACGCGGCCTTCGCCGACGCGCCGATCGACGTCGCGGTCGTCGAGGTCGGCATGGGCGGCAGCTGGGACGCGACGAACGTGATCGACTCCTCGGTCGCCGTCGTCACCCCCATCTCGCTGGACCACACCGACCGGCTCGGCTCCACACCCGCCGAGATCGCCGCCGAGAAGTCCGGGATCATCAAGCAGGACGCCACTGTCATCCTGGCCCAGCAGCCGGTCGATGCCGCGCAGGTCATGCTGAAGAAGGCCGTCGAGGTCGACGCCACGGTCGCCCGCGAGGGCATGGAGTTCGGCGTCGTCTCCCGCGAGATCGCGGTCGGCGGCCAGCTTCTGACACTGCGCGGCCTCGGCGGCGAGTACGAGGAGGTCTTCCTCCCGCTGTACGGCGCCCACCAGGCGCACAACGCGGCGGTGGCGCTCGCCGCGGTCGAGGCGTTCTTCGGTATCGGCGCCGAGCAGTCCGGCTCGCTCGACATCGACACGATCCGCCGGGCCTTCGCCTCGGTCCGCTCGCCGGGCCGCCTCGAAGTCGTCCGGAGCAGCCCGACCGTCGTCCTGGACGCGGCCCACAACCCGGCGGGCGCCCGCGCCACCGCCGACGGGCTGTCCGAGGCGTTCGGCTTCTCCCGGCTGATCGGCGTGGTCGGCGCGAGCGGCGACAAGGACGTCCGGGGGCTCCTCGAAGCCTTCGAGCCGATCTTCGCCGAGGTCGTCGTCACCCAGAACTCCAGCGGCCGCGCGATGGACGCCGACGAGCTGGCCGCCGTCGCGGTCGAGGTCTTCGGCGGCGACCGCGTCCAGGTCGAGCCGCGCCTCGACGACGCACTGGAGGCGGCGATCACCCTCGCCGAGGAGGAGGACGAGTACGCGGGCGCCGGCGTCCTGGTGACCGGCTCCGTGATCACGGTCGGCGAGGCCCGGCTGCTTCTGGGAAGGCACTGACCCCTGTGCGTACGCTCTGCGCGTCGACGTTGATCGGCGAATTCTTCGTGATCGGTTTCGCCGGACTCGTCGCGATGAAGTCCGACGACCTGTCGAACACCACCGTCTGGACGGTCTGCGGCATCGGCATGCTGCTCTCCGTCCTGCTCTGCGGGATGCTCACCCGCCCCGGCGGCACAGCGCTCGGCTGGGCGCTGCAGGTCGCACTGGTCGCCAGCGGATTCGTCGTCCCGATGATGTTCATCCTGGGGCTGGTCTTCGGCGGACTGTGGTGGGCCTCGGTGCACTACGGTCGCAAGATCGACGAGGCGAAGGCACGCTGGGCTGCGCAGGCGGCGACCGAAGCCCCGGCCGGCGGCTGAAACCTGAAGCCGGGCACGGCGGGCAAACCCGGCCGCCGGCCCGTCCGCGTACCCCTGTAACCTCGCCTCACCGCACCCGCATGCCCTCAAGGAGCCGTACATGACTCAGCGCACCCTCGTCCTTCTCAAGCCCGACGCTGTCAGGCGTGGGCTGATCGGCGAGATCGTCGGCCGGATCGAGCGCAAGGCCGGCTGGCAGGTCACCGCGCTGGAGCTGCGCACGCTCGACCGGGCGACCCTGGAGCAGCACTACGCCGAGCACGTCGGCCGCCCGTTCTACGAGCCGCTCGTCGAGTTCATGCAGTCCGGCCCCGTCGTCGTCCTGGTCGCCGAGGGCGAGCGGGTCATCGAGGGCGTCCGTGCCCTGGCCGGCCCGACCGACCCGATCGCCGCCGCGCCCGGCTCCATCCGTGGCGACTTCGGCACGATCACCCGCGAGAACCTCATCCACGCCTCGGACTCCGAGGAGTCCGCAGAGCGAGAACTGAAGCTGTTCTTTCCGGGACTTTCCTGACCTCGGATCAGCCAAACAGCGCTCATGACCCGGGGCGACCGAAGTAATTCGGTCGCCCTTCGGCATAGGGTCCCCGATCGCGGGAACGCATCCCTCCGACGTAACGTCACCATGAGTGGAACGGCCACCCGTTCCGCCCACAATGGCGAAGGACCCTCGCGCGGTGTCCGTGAATACGGCACTACGATGGAATCTTCCACGCCCGCAGCGCTCACCTCGCCTACCAAAACAAGCCATAACCGCTTCTTGGGAAGGCCCGACGCATCCTCATGGGGAACAAGGGGAACTCAATGTCGTTCATCGGCCGTGACATGGCTATCGACCTCGGGACTGCCAACACGCTGGTGTACGTCAGGGGGCGCGGCATCGTTCTGAACGAGCCGTCCGTCGTGGCCATCAACACCAACACCGGCGGAATCCTGGCGGTCGGTTCCGAGGCCAAGAAGATGATCGGGCGTACACCGGGCAACATCGTTGCCGTACGCCCCCTGAAGGACGGCGTGATCGCCGACTTCGAGATCACGGAGCGGATGCTCCGCTATTTCATCCTGAAGATCCACAAGCGCCGCTACCTGGCCCGCCCGCGGGTCGTCGTCTGTGTGCCCTCGGGCATCACCGGGGTCGAGCGACGCGCCGTCATCGAGGCGTCGACGCAGGCCGGCGCGCGGCAGGTGCACATCATCGAGGAGCCCATGGCCGCGGCCATCGGTTCCGGGTTGCCGGTCCACGAGGCCACCGGCAACATGGTGGTCGACATCGGTGGCGGCACCACCGAGGTCGCCGTGATCTCGCTCGGCGGAATCGTCACTGCCCAGTCGATCCGGGTCGCCGGTGACGAGCTGGACAACGCGATCATCCAGCACATCAAGAAGGAGTACTCGCTCCTCCTCGGTGAGCGCACCGCCGAACAGATCAAGATCACGATCGGCTCGGCGTACGACATGGACCAGGACGAGCACACCGAGATCCGCGGCCGCGACCTGGTCTCCGGACTGCCCAAGACGGTCGTCATCTCCGCCGCGGAGGTCCGCAAGGCCATCGAGGAACCGGTCAACGCGATCGTCGACGCGGTGAAGACCACGCTCGACAAGTGCCCGCCGGAGCTCTCCGGCGACGTCATGGACCGCGGCATCGTCCTCACCGGCGGCGGTGCGCTGCTGCGCGGACTGGACGAGCGACTGCGCCGTGAGACCGGCATGCCGATCCACATCGCCGAGGACCCGCTGGACTCGGTGGCACTGGGATCCGGTAAGTGTGTCGAGGAGTTCGAGGCGCTCCAGCAGGTGCTGGACGCCCAGCCCCGCAGGTAGCGACAACACAGCGGTCCGCCGTACGGGCGCTGCCGCCCCGTACGGCGGACCGCTGATATACAGGCACGAACATTCCGACGAGGAAGGCACGGCCGCCGCACGTGAGGGACACACGAGAGAGCCGGCTGCTCCTGGTGCTGCTGATCGCCATCGCATTCGCACTGATTACGGTGGACATCCGCGGCGGCGAGGAGTCACCGGTGGACGGCGCCCGGCGGGTCGCCGCAACGGCCTTCGGGCCGGTCGAGAACGGCGTTGCGGCAGCCGTCGACCCGGTGGGCAACGCCATAGGGGCGATCCGCGACTCCGGTGAACGGCACAACCGGATCGCCGCCCTGGAACAGCAGAACGCCGCGCTGAAGACGAAGCTCGGCAGCGACGACCGCAACCGCAACCGGGTGCGCGAACTCGACAAGATGCTGAAGAAGTCCGCCGCCGGGCAGTACGGCATCAAGGCCGCCGAGGTCATCGCCATAGGGTCGGCCCAGGGCTTCTCCTGGACCGTCACCATCGACGCGGGTTCCAACGACGGGCTCAAGCGCGACATGACCGTCATCAACGGCGACGGACTCGTCGGCCGCGTCACCACCGTCGGCCCGGACACCGCGACGGTGCTCCTCGCCAACGACCCCGACTTCACGGTCGGCACCCGGATGGAGAAGACCGACGAACTCGGCTTCGCCACCGGCCAGGGCGATCGCCCGCTCTCCGTCCAGTTCCTCAACGGCAAGGCCAAGGTGAAGAAGGGCGACCGACTGGTCACCTTCGGCTCCAGCAGGAACAAGCCGTTCGTGCCCGGAGTCCCGGTCGGCGAGGTGGTCCGCGTCGACCCGTCCGGCGGCGACCTGACCCGTACCGTCTACGTCCGCCCGTACGTCGGCTTCACCCGGCTCGACATCGTCGGCGTCGTCGTCCAGGCACCGCGCGAGGACCCGCGCGACATGGTCCTGCCGAAGCAGCCCGCCAAACCGAAACCCACCCCGACCCCGACGGTCACCGTCACCATCTCGCCCAACGGTGACATCGTCGACACCAACGGAAAGGTCGTGGGGAACGTCAACGAGACCCCGAGTGGCAGTCCCAGTGGGAGTCCCAGCCCCACCGGAACCACCGGCAACGCGGTCAACGAGCAGAGGTAGAGCTGATCCCCATGCGCTTCAACCGGACACTGCTCTCCACCGCTCTGGTCGTGATCGCCCTGGTCGTCCAGGTCTGCGTACTCGCGCGCCTCCAACTCCCCGGCGCCGTCCCCGACCTGCTGCTCCTCGTCGTCGTCGGCCTCGCCCTGGTGTACGGGCATGTGGCCGGGGCCCTGATCGGCTTCGGCGCGGGGCTCCTCACCGACCTGGCGCCGCCCGCCGACCACGCCGCCGGGCGCTACGCCATGGTCCTGTGCATCATCGGCTACCTCGCCGGACTTGCCCGGCCGGAGAACGGCCGGCTCAAGTCCGCGCTCGCCCCGATGACCGTGGTCGTGGCCGCCGCGATCGGATCCACGCTGCTGTACGCCCTCGTCGGCGCCCTCGTCGGGGACACCGCAGCCCGCCATGTCGGCCTCGGCAGCCTGCTGTTCACCGCCGCTGTCTACGACCTGCTTCTCGCGCCGTTCACCGTTCCGCTGATCATGGCGCTCGCCAGACGCACCGAGAACGACCCGCTCTCCGAGCCCTCGGGCGGCGACGTGGCCTCGGGCTGGCTCTCGTCCGGCACCGGCCTCAGGATCGGCAGCCAGCGCGGCGGACTGCGTGTGAAGGTCGCCCGCAACCGGGCGGCACGGGCCGGACGGATCAAGGGAGTCAAGCGACTGTGAGCCTGTATCTCCCGGGGAGCACCCCCCGGACACCCGGCCCGACCGCCGGGGGCGCCCTGTGAGCAACATTCCGGAGACGGGCCGCACCCAGCGGGTCCAGATCAGGCTCATCATCATTCAGGTCCTCGTCTTCTCCCTGCTCCTGACACTCGGTGGCCGCCTCTGGTATCTCCAGATCCGCAATGGCCGGGAATACACCGACGAGGCGAAGAGCAACCACGTCCAGCAGGTCGTCCAGCCCGCCGTCCGCGGCTCCATCCTCGACGCCCGCGGCGTTCCCCTCGCCGACAACGAGACCCGCCTCGTCGTCTCCGCCAGCCGCACCGAGCTGCTGAAGATGGACGACGACGGCAAGGCCGTTCTGACCCGGCTCGCCGATGTGCTCGACATGAAGCCGAAGGACGTCTTCGACAAGATCCGGCTCTGCGACGCGAAGACGCCGCAGCCCTGCTGGAACGGTTCGCCGTACCAGCCGATCCCGGTCACCGACGAGGCCACCACCCAGCAGGCCCTCCAGATCCGCGAACGTGCCGAGGACTTCCCCGGCATCACCGCCGAACCCACCGCCGTGCGCCGCTACGCCGCACCCGGCAAGGCCAACACCGCCCAGGTCCTCGGCTACCTCTCGCCCGTCACCGACGAAGAGATCACCAAGGCCAAGGACACCGACTCGCCGTACCTCCGCTCCGACCAGGTCGGCCGCTCCGGCCTGGAGCGCACGTACGACAAGGAGTTGCGCGGCAAGGCCGGCGTTACCCGCTACGAGGTCGACAACCTCGGCCGGGTCATCGGCCAGGCGAAGGACGACAAGGCGGAGCCCGGATCGAGCGTCGTCACCTCCATCGACGCCCGGGTCCAGGCCGTCGCGGAGTACGAGCTCAACGAGGCCATGAAGACGGCCCGCAAGTCCTTCGACAAGAACACCAACCAGAACTACAAGGCCGACTCCGGCGCCGTCGTCGTCATGGAGGCCAAGACCGGCCGGGTCGTCGCGATGGCGTCCAACCCCGACTACGACCCCAACGCCTGGGTCGGCGGCATCTCGGGCAAGGACTACGCCCGGATGACCAGCAAGAAGTCCAACTATCCGCTGCTCAACCGGGCCATTCAGGGCCAGGCCGCACCGGGCTCGATCTTCAAGGTGGTCTCCACCGCTGCCTCCGTCAATGCGGGCTACCCGTTCGACGGCCGCTACAACTGCGGCAGCTCGTACACCGCCGACGGCAATGTCTACAAGAACTTCGAATCGGCGAGCCACGGCGCGATCACCCTGGGCCAGGCGCTCGAGGTCTCCTGCGACACCGTCTTCTACGCCCTCGGCCACCAGCAGTGGCAGAAGGACGGCGGGCTGAAACCCAAGAAGAACGCCAAGGACTGGTTCTTCAAGACCGCCCACCAGTTCGGCCTCGGCAAGGAGACCGGCATCGACCTCCCCAACGAGGTCACCGGCCGCGTCCCCGACCGCCAGTGGAAGAAGGCCTTCTGGAAGGCCAACAAGGACACCTGGTGCGAACAGGCCAAGAAATGGCCCAAGAAGAAGGACTTCGTTACTGTGCTCGCCCACGAGAACTGCCTCGAGGGAATGAAGCTGCACGCCTATGACGCGATCAACTACTCCATCGGCCAGGGCGACACCCTCGTCACCCCGATCCAGATGGCGACCATCTACGCCGCGATCAGCAACGGCGGCACGCTCTACGACCCGACCGTCGGCAAGGCGATCATCAGCCCCGACGGCAAGAACGTCCGCATGGTCGAGCCCCATTCGCACGGCAAGCTGCCGGCCAGCGCCAAGACCCTGAAGCAGATGGAGGGGGCGCTCGCGGGCGTCGCGACCCGCGGTACGGCCGCCTGGCGATTCGGCGGCTGGCCGCAGGACAAGATCCCGATGCACGCCAAGACGGGTACGGCCGAGGTCTACGGCAAGCAGACGACCTCCTGGTTCGCCACCTACACCAAGGACTACTCGGTCGTCATGACGATCTCCCAGGGTGGTACGGGATCCGGCGCCTCCGGGCCCGCCGTCCGCAACATCTACGACGCGCTCTACGGACTCGACGACTCCGGCAAGCAGGACCTCAAGAAGGCGCTGCTGCCCACCCCGCAGAAGTCCCTGCCCAAGATCCAGCACGATGGCACGATCGACGCCCCGACGATCAAGCCCTACGACCCGAACTCGCAGAAGACCCCGGAGGAGCAGACACTCGCCGCGGTGCTCGGGAGGCGCGACTGATGGCCGGCTTCTCCGTCTCCCGGTATGCCCCCGACCGCGGTGTCTGGGGCAGACTCACCGCCCGCGACTCCGTCGTACGCCGGCTCGACTGGCCGATGCTCGGCTCCGCGATCGCGCTCTCCCTCATCGGCGCGGCCCTGGTCTACTCGGCGACCCGCGGCCGGGACACGCTCAACCACGGCGACCCGTACTACTTCCTGCTGCGGCACGCCCTCAACACCGGCATCGGCTTCGCCCTGATGGTCGGCACGATCTGGCTCGGCCACCGCACCCTGCGCGGCGCCGTCCCGATCCTCTACGGCCTCTCGGTGCTTCTGGTCCTCGCGGTCCTCACCCCGCTCGGTGCCACCGTCAACGGCGCCCACGCCTGGATCATCATCGGCGGAGGCTTCTCCCTCCAGCCGTCCGAGTTCACCAAGATCACCATCATCCTGGTGATGGCGATGATCCTCGCCGCCCGCGTCGACGCGGGCGACCAGCTGCACCCGGACCACCGGACCGTCGCCAAGGCACTCGGTCTCGCGCTCCTCCCGATGGTGATCGTCATGGGGATGCCGGACCTCGGCTCCGTCATGGTCATGGCCGTCATCGTGCTCGGCGTGCTCCTGGCCTCCGGCGCGTCGAACCGCTGGGTCTTCGGACTCCTCGGCGCCGGCGCGGCCGGAGCCGTCGCCGTCTGGCAGCTCGGCCTGCTCGACGACTACCAGATCGCCCGCTTCGCCGCCTTCGCCAACCCGGCGCTCGACCCGGCGGGCGTCGGCTACAACACCAACCAGGCCCGCATCGCCATCGGCTCCGGCGGACTCACCGGCACCGGCCTCTTCCAGGGCACCCAGACCACCGGCCAGTTCGTTCCCGAGCAGCAGACCGACTTCGTCTTCACTGTCGCGGGCGAGGAACTCGGCTTCCTCGGCGCCGGACTGATCCTCGTCCTCCTCGGTGTCGTCCTGTGGCGCGCCTGCCGGATCGCCCGCGAGACCACCGAGCTGTACGGCACGATCGTCGCCGCCGGCATCATCGCCTGGTTCGCCTTCCAGGCGTTCGAGAACATCGGGATGACGCTCGGCATCATGCCGGTCGCCGGACTCCCGCTGCCGTTCGTGTCGTACGGAGGGTCGTCGATGTTCGCCGTCTGGGTGGCCATCGGACTGCTCCAGTCGATCCGGGTGCAGCGGCCGATGTCGGCCTGAGCAGGTGAGGATCCGCCCGGCCCACTGCCGGGAGGGCGCAAACGCGACTAGATTCGGTTCATGGCGGACTCGAAGCGTGAAATCGAGCGAAAGTACGAAGCCACCGTCGATACCCGGCTTCCCGATCTGACCCGGGTGGCCGCCGTCGCGGCCGTGGACCACCGCGGCGTCATGGAGCTGGACGCCGTCTACTACGACACCGAGGACCACCGGCTCGCGGCCGACGCGCTCACTCTGCGCCGCCGCACCGGCGGCGCCGATGCCGGCTGGCACCTCAAATTCCCGGTCGCCTCCGGGATCCGCGACGAGATCCGGGCCCCGCTCTCCGACACCCTTCCGGACAGCCTCGCAGGGCTGCTGCGCTCCCGGGTCCGCGAGACGGAGCTCGTCCCCGTCGTCCGGCTGCTCTCCACCCGGGACGTCCACCACCTGCTCGACGCCGACGGCGCGCTGCTCGCCGAACTCAGCGTCGACGAGGTCCGGGCCGAGCGGCTCACGGGCGGCAGCGGCACCGCCGCCTGGACCGAGATCGAGGTCGAACTCGCCGACGACGGCGACCCCGCGTTCCTCGACGCCGTCGAACGCCGACTGCGCAAGGGCGGCGTACGCCCCTCCGCGGCGCCGTCCAAACTGGCCAGGGCCCTCGACGAGACCGCCCCGAAGAGGAAGCAGCACCCGGAGGAGGACGGCAGGCCGCGGCCCCGGACGGCGGGCGACCACATCCTGGCGTACGCACGCGACCAGATCACGGCGATCGTCGCCCTCGACCCCGCCGTACGCCGCGATCTGCCCGACTCCGTGCATCAGATGCGGGTCGCCACACGCAGGCTGCGCAGCGTCTTCAGGACGTACGGGAAGATCGTGGACCGGGCCGTCACCGATCCGATCGGTGACGAGCTGAAATGGCTGGCCGCGGAGCTCGGCGTCGACCGGGACCAGGAGGTCCTCGACGAACGGTTCCGCAGCCGGACCGCGGACCTGTCCCGCAGCCTCGTCCTCGGGCCCGTCCGCAGTCGCCTGCGCATCTGGTCCACCGCCCGCCGCTCGGGTTCCCGGCGGCGGACCGTCGGCGTACTCGACGGAAAGCGGTATCTGGCGCTCCTCGACACGCTCGACGCGTTCCTCTCCGATCCGCCGCTGCTGCCCGCCGCGGACCGCAGCCCGCAGGACGCACTGCCGCGCGCCGTCCTCAAGGACTACGCACGCCTGGCCACCCGGATCGGTCACGCCCTGGACCTGCCCGCCGGCCCGGACCGGGACGTGGCGATGCACCAGGCCCGCAAGGCCGCCAAGCGGGCCAGGTACGCGGGGGAGGCGGCCACCCCCGCCCTGGGCAAGCCCGCCAAGAAGTTCGCCAAGCGGATGAAGGCGGTGCAGACCGTGCTGGGCGACCACCAGGACAGCGTCGTCGCCCGCGCAGCCCTGCGCACCCTGGCCGCCCAGGCGCACGCGGCGGGGGAGTCCGCCTTCACCTGGGGGCTGCTGTACGGGCATGAGGAAGCGACCGCGGCCGCCCGTGAACGGGAACTGCCCGGAGTGTGGGAGCGGGCCTCCCGGCCGAAACTGCGGTCGGATCTGACAGGCTGATCGCCGGGGTACGCTGGATGGTCCCCTCTGTCGGCTCTCGAAAGTTCGCGATGTCTGTCGATTCGGTCTTCCCACAGCTCGAAGCTCTGCTCCCGCATGTGCAGAAGCCCATCCAGTACGTCGGCGGTGAGCTCAACTCCACCGTCAAGCCGTGGGACGAATGCGACGTCCGCTGGGCGCTCATGTACCCCGATGCGTACGAGGTCGGGCTGCCCAACCAGGGCGTCATGATCCTGTACGAGGTGCTCAACGAGCGCCAGGGCGTCATGGCCGAGCGCACGTACAGCGTGTGGCCGGACCTCGAAGAGCTGATGCGCGAGCACAAGGTGCCGCAGTTCACCGTGGACAGCCACCGCCCGGTGAAGGCGTTCGACGTCTTCGGGCTGAGCTTCTCCACCGAACTCGGCTACACCAACATGCTCACCGCCCTCGACCTCGCAGGCATCCCGCTGGATGCCAAGGACCGCGGTCTCGACGACCCGATCGTCCTCGCCGGCGGCCACGCCGCGTTCAACCCCGAGCCGATCGCCGAGTTCATCGACTGCGCGGTCATCGGCGACGGCGAGCAGGCGGTCCTGGAGATCACCGAGATCATCCGCGCCTGGAAGGCCGAAGGCCGGCCCGGCGGACGCGAGGAGGTGCTGTTCCGCCTCGCGAGGACCGGTGGCGTCTACGTACCGCGGTTCTACGACGTCGAGTACCTCCCGGACGGCCGTATCGGCCGCGTCGTGCCGAACAAGTCGGGCGTGCCGTGGCGCGTGTCCAAGCACACCGTCATGGACCTCGACGAGTGGCCGTACCCGAAGCAGCCCCTCGTCCCCCTCGCCGAGACCGTCCATGAGCGGATGTCCGTCGAGATCTTCCGCGGCTGCACCCGCGGCTGCCGTTTCTGCCAGGCCGGCATGATCACGCGCCCCGTGCGGGAGCGAAGCATCACCGGCATCGGCGACATGGTCGAGAAGGGTCTCAAGGCGACCGGCTTCGAAGAGGTCGGCCTGCTCTCGCTCTCCTCCGCGGACCACAGTGAGATCGGCGACATCGCCAAGGGGCTCGCGGACCGGTACACCGAGGACAAGATCGGCCTCTCACTGCCCTCCACCCGTGTCGACGCGTTCAACGTCGACCTGGCCAACGAGCTGACCCGCAACGGCCGCCGTTCGGGTCTCACGTTCGCCCCCGAGGGCGGCTCCGAGCGCATGCGCAAGGTCATCAACAAGATGGTCTCGGAGGAGGACCTCATCCGGACGGTTGCCACCGCGTACGGCAACGGCTGGCGTCAGGTGAAGCTGTACTTCATGTGCGGCCTGCCCACCGAGACCGATGAGGACGTCCTCCAGATCGGCGACATGGCGGTCAACGTGATCGCCAAGGGCCGCGAGGTCTCCGGTCAGAACGACATCCGCTGCACCGTCTCCATCGGCGGCTTCGTACCCAAGCCGCACACCCCGTTCCAGTGGGCCCCGCAGCTGAGCGCCGAGGAGACCGACGCCCGGCTGGAGAAGCTGCGCGACAAGATCCGCGGCGACAAGAAGTACGGCCGCTCGATCGGCTTCCGCTACCACGACGGCAAGCCCGGCATCGTCGAGGGCCTGCTCTCGCGCGGCGACCGTCGTGTCGGCTCGGTGATCCGCGCCGTCTACGAGTCCGGCGGCCGCTTCGACGGCTGGCGCGAGCACTTCTCGTACGACCGCTGGATGGCGTGCGCCGAGAAGACGCTCCCCGAGTTCGGTGTGGACGTCGACTGGTACACCACCCGCGAGCGGACGTACGAGGAGGTCCTGCCCTGGGACCACCTGGACTCCGGTCTCGACAAGGACTGGCTCTGGGAGGACTGGCAGGACTCGCTCGACGAGACCGAGGTCGAGGACTGCCGCTGGACCCCGTGCTTCGACTGTGGGGTGTGCCCGCAGCTCGGTCTCGACATTCAGATTGGTCCCACGGGCAAGAAGCTGTTGCCGCTGACTGTGGTCGACAAGTAACACCGGGCGTCGAGTCACACCGGGCGTCACCCTTCGGGTGACAGCTCGATGACGAAGGCCCGGCCCGGGAAACCCCGGGCCGGGCCTTTCGCGTCCTGTTCCCCATGGACCAGGAGAAGCAGCCCCGCGTGTACGGCAGGCATCAGGCACCCGCGCACTACGAAACCGGTGACGGCTGCCTGACCACGCTCATCAGGATTCCGGTACGGATCGTGGTGCTGGTGCTCGTCCTGCCCGTACGGATGATCTGGGACGCACTCGTCGCCACCGCATGGGCCGCCGACCGGATCCTGCTGCGCCCTCTGGGACGGGCCCTGTCCTGGCTGGGCAGGGTGCTCGTCGTCGTCCCGCTGGTCCTGCTGTACGAGTCGGTCCTCACCCCGCTGGGGCACGGGCTGCGGTGGCTGGCCGCCGTGGTCGGGCAGGGGCTGGAGTGGCTGGGCGCCGTGGTCGGGCAGGGGCTGGAGTGGCTGGGCGCGGCCGTCTTCGTATGGCCGTGGGTGGCGCTGTGGCGCCATGTCGTCGTGCCCGTCGTCCGGTACGGGGTCGTCGTCCCGGCCGTGTGGTTCCACCGGGTGGTCCTCACACCGCTGGGGCACGGACTGCGGTGGGTGTACCGCGAACTGCTCATCCCCGCCGGACGCGGCATCGCCACCGCGGTCGGTCTGTTGCTCACCCTGCTCTTCGTCCGGCCCGTCGTCGGCGTGTGGCGCTACCTCCTGGTGCCGCTCGCGGCCGCCGTCACCTGGCTGGTGGAGCACCTGGTCGTGCTGCCGCTGGTCTGGACGTACAGGGAACTGCTCACCCCGCTCGGCCACGGCATCGCCCGGCTGGCCGGTCTGCTGGCCCGCGGTGTCGCCGCCGCCGCCCGCGGGCTGGGGACGGCGATCGTCCGGCTCGTCATGACGCTGCTGGTCGCCCCGGTGCGTGTGCTGTACCGCCGGGTCCTCGCCCCGGTCGGACGGGAGATCGTCACCGCCGTCGGTGTCGCCTGGCGTATCGCCGGATTCGTCTCGCGGGCCGTCGGCCGGGCGATCGCCCGGCTGGCGTGGCTTCTCATCGGCGCCCCGGCGACCTGGGTCTACCGCACGGTGTGCACACCCGTGGGACATGTCGTCCGCGACGCGGTCTGGGCCCCCGCCAAGCGCGCCGCGGTCGAGGCGGGACATGCGGCCCGCAGTGCGCTGCGTACCGCACGCGAGAGCGTGCGGCAGGCCCGCCGAGACGCATGGCGCGCACTGGTCGGCGGGGGCCCGGTCCCCGAGCCCCGGGAACCGGTGCGCCCCCTTGCGCGTACTCTGGGCAGTACAACGACTGTGCCCAGCGCGGCGCCCGAACCCGAGATCTCCCTGCACAAGCAGGGGTGAGCCGGACCGGACACCCCCGGGCCACCCGTATTTCGAGGGCGGCGTGCCACCGCGTCCGCTCCGCACCGAGGAGAAGAACCACTGGGCAAGCGACAGCCCGAAGGCCCGCCGCCCGCACCGGCGGTGCAGCGCATCCGACTGCGCTACACCAAGCGCGGCCGCCTCCGGTTCACCAGCCACCGCGACTTCCAGCGCGCGTTCGAGCGGGCGCTGCGGCGCGCCGAGGTGCCCATGGCCTACTCGGCGGGCTTCACCCCGCACCCCAAGGTTTCGTACGCCAATGCCGCACCCACCGGCACGGGCAGCGAGGCCGAGTTCCTGGAGATCGCCCTCACCGAGCCGCGGGACCCCGACACGTTGCGCGCACTGCTCGACGAGTCGCTCCCGGACGGTCTCGACATCACCGACGCCGTGGAGGCCCGCACCTCGGGTCTCGCCGACCGGCTGACCGCCTCGGTGTGGGAGATGCGGCTCGACGGGGTCCCCTTCGAGGACGCCGAGAAGGCCGTCGCCGGATTCCTCGGCGCCGAGACCGTCGAGGTCCAGCGCCGTACGAAGAACGGCATGCGGACCTTCGACGCCCGCGCGGCCGTCGCCGGTCTCGAGGCCGTCGATCCCGGCGCTGATAGGCCCGGGGACAAGGCCTGTGCGATACTGCGGCTGGTTGTTCGGCACGTGACACCTGCCGTGCGACCTGACGACGTCCTGTCCGGTCTCCGCGTTGTGGCCGACCTGGCGCCGCCGGTCCCCGCAGCGGTGACCAGGCTGGCGCAGGGGCTCTTCGACGAGGAGTCCGGCACGGTGACCGACCCGCTCGCGCCCGACCGCGAGGCATCCCCGGCCGCGCAACCCACGGCCACCGGGACCGCCGTCGCGACGGCGCCGGAAGGTGCAGGTTCCGCGTAAGGCCGGTCGTTGTAGCGCAGCCCTCGGGCTCGGGAGCCACCTGGGCCGGGTCGCGCGCTGACCCATAAGACTTTCGCCAGGCCGTGCGTACATCGCGGACGGAACCGGCGAGCCAGACATTCAGCTCCCGTGCGGCGCCCGCGCCCCGGACGGCGGTACCGCGTTTCTCATGCGGACCGTGCCGGACCGGAATCAGGCGCGGCGCCCGGGAGCGTGACGGGAGAACCGCCCGCATGCTCGAACCGATCGAACCCGGTACGACCGGGAACGCCGAAGAGAACAACGCCCCCGGCGACAAGCTGCCGCCGCGCCGCAGGCGCCGCGCAGCGTCCCGCCCGGCAGGCCCGCCGTCGACGGGTGCCACGGGTGCGGAAGCCGCCGAGGCAGTCGCGCCGGCCATACCGGCCATTGACGCCGAAGCGTCCGACACCGTTGCCGCCGAGGCGGAGACCGCGCCGCCGGCACGTACCCGCCGCCGCGCGGTCCGTAAGGCGACCACCCCCACGGCCGCCCCGCAGGCCGCCGAGGTCGTCGAGGTCGTCGAGCCCGTCGAGGTGGCGGAGCCTGCCGAAGCCGCTGCTCCCGCCGAGGCCGCCGAGGCGCCGCGTCCGCGTCGTCGGGCGACGCGCAAGGCGACCGCTCCCGCGGGTGCGCCCAAGGCCGAGGAGACCCCCGAGGCTGCTGCGCCGGCCGAAGCCGCAGAGCCCACTGAGGCCGCTCCGGCGCCGCGTGCGCGTCGTCGGGCGACGCGCAAGGCCACGGCTCCGGCAGGCGCCCCGCAGGCCGCCGAGGCCGTCGAGGCGGCGCCGGTCGTCGAGACCGCCACTCCGATCGAGGCACCTGTTGCCGAGCCCGTCGAGGCCGCTCCGCGTGGCCGTACCCGCCGCCGGGCCTCCGCTCCGGCGGGTGCCCCGCAGCCCGTGTCGGGCGACACCACGACCGCCGAGATCGTCGAGCCCGTGGCGGCCGCGGAGGCCGTGCAGGTCACCGAGACCGCAGAGACGGCAGAGGTTGCCGAGCCGGCTGCCCCGCGCGGCCGTCGTCGGGCCTCCCGCAAGGCCACCTCGCCCGCGGGTGCCCCGCAGGCCGCCGAGATCGTCGAGCCCGTGGCGCCGGTGGAGGCCGTGGTCGAGGCCGAAGCCGCCGAGGAGCCGGTCGCCGAGCCGGAGGAGGAGACCGAGGCCGCCGCGCCGCGCGGTCGTACCCGCCGCCGGGCCACCGCCCCCGCAGGCCGGCCGGAGTTCACCGGCGAGGTCGAGGAGCCCGCCCGCAAGAGCCGTCGGGCGACGCGTCCCGCCGTGGCCGTTTTCCAGGCGCCGGTCTTCGCCGAGCCGATGTTCCAGACCCCGGAGACGGCCGCTGCCGCCGCCGCGGCCGCCGGTCCCGCCGCGCACTACGACGAGGCCGAGGAAGAGATCGAGACGGCCGAGGAGACCCCGTCGGCCGAAGAGGCGACCCCGGCCGCCGAGGCCGCCCCGCAGGGCGGTTCCCGGCGCCGGCGCCGCCGCCGCGGCGAGGCCGTCGAGACCGAGCCGGTCGCCGACCGGGCGCCCGCCCCCGCCGCCCCGGTGGAGGAGCACGCCGAGGACGAGCTCGAGGCGGAGGCCGAGGGCGAAGCCGAGCACGAGGGCGAGGAGTCGGACGAGTACGGGGACCGTCCGTCGCGCCGTCGCCGTCGCGGTGGCCGTCGCCGTCGCCGCGGTGAGCCCAGCGAGTCGGACGAAGCCGCGGAGCAGCACGCCGACGAGCACGCCGCCGACACGTCCGAGGACGAGCACGAGCCTGGTCACGAGGCCGAGGAGGAGGAAGAGGACCACGAGGCGGCCGCCTCCGGTTCCAGCAGCAGCCGTCGTCGCCGTCGTCGCCGCCGTCGCAGTGGTGACGTGTCGGCCGAGGCCGAATCCGGCACGGACGACCCGGAGCGTACCGTCGTCAAGGTCCGCGAGCCGCGGGAGCGGCGCGGGAAGGAGGCGGCCGAGCCCGGCACCGGCTTCGACGAGGTCCAGTCCATCAAGGGCTCGACCCGTATGGAGGCGAAGAAGCAGCGCCGCCGCGAGGGCCGTGAGCAGGGCCGTCGCCGCGTCCCGATCATCACCGAGGCGGAGTTCCTGGCCCGCCGTGAGGCCGTCGATCGCGTGATGGTCGTCCGCCAGAACGGCGAGCGCACCCAGATCGGTGTCCTCGAGGACAATGTGCTCGTCGAGCACTACGTCAACAAGGAGCAGGCCACCAGCTACGTCGGCAACGTCTACCTGGGCAAGGTGCAGAACGTACTGCCGTCCATGGAGGCCGCCTTCGTCGACATCGGCAAGGGGCGCAACGCCGTCCTGTACGCCGGTGAGGTGAACTTCGAGGCGCTCGGCATGGCCCACGGGCCGCGCCGGATCGAGACCGCGCTGAAGTCCGGCCAGTCGGTCCTCGTCCAGGTGACGAAGGACCCGATCGGCCACAAGGGTGCCCGCCTGACCAGTCAGGTCTCGCTGCCCGGCCGCTACCTGGTCTATGTGCCCGAGGGCTCGATGACCGGCATCAGCCGCAAGCTGCCCGACACCGAGCGCGCCCGGCTGAAGACCATCCTCAAGAAGATCGTCCCCGAGGACGCGGGCGTCATCGTCCGTACCGCGGCCGAGGGCGCGAGCGAGGACGAGCTGCGCCGTGATGTCGAGCGGCTGCAGCAGCAGTGGGAGGACATCCAGAAGAAGTCGAAGAGCAACGGCAGCGCCAACGCGCCGACGCTCCTCTACGGCGAGCCGGACATGACCGTCAGGGTCGTCCGCGACATCTTCAACGAGGACTTCTCGAAGGTCATCGTCAGCGGTGACGACGCGTGGCAGACCATCCACGGTTACGTGGGGCACGTCGCCCCCGACCTGACGGACCGGTTGTCGAAGTGGACCTCCGAGGTCGACATCTTCGCGACGTACCGGATCGACGAGCAGCTGATGAAGGCGCTGGACCGGAAGGTCTGGCTGCCCAGCGGCGGTTCGCTGGTGATCGACAAGACCGAGGCGATGGTCGTCGTCGACGTCAACACCGGCAAGTTCACCGGTCAGGGCGGCAACCTCGAGGAGACCGTCACCAGGAACAACCTGGAGGCGGCCGAGGAGATCGTGCGTCAGCTGCGGCTGCGCGACCTCGGTGGCATCGTCGTCATCGACTTCATCGACATGGTCCTGGAGTCCAACCGGGACCTGGTGCTGCGGCGTCTGCTGGAGTGCCTGGGTCGCGACCGTACGAAGCACCAGGTCGCCGAGGTCACCTCGCTGGGCCTGGTCCAGATGACCCGCAAGCGGGTGGGCCAGGGGCTGCTGGAGTCGTTCTCCGAAACCTGCGTCCACTGCAATGGGCGCGGCGTGATCGTGCACATGGAGCAGCCGAGCTCGATCGGTGGCGGCGGCAACGGCAAGCGGGCCAAGAAGCGCGGCCGCGGTGGTGCCGGTGAGCAGCCCGAGCACGAGCACCTCGTCGACCACGAGCATGTCGAGGCGGAGGTGGAGACCGAGGCCGAGGTGGCTGCGGAGGTCGCAGCCCCGCTGGCGCTCCCCGAGCCGGAGTTCGTGCCGGACGAGGAGCTGTACAGCAGCCCGGCCGAGGCCGAAGCGGCCGCCTCGCGTGGCCGTGGCCGCCGGCGTGCGACCCGTAAGGCATCGGCCCCGGCCGGCGCCCCGAAGTCCGCACCCGCGCCTGCTCCGGTTGTGGAGCCGGAGCCGGCTGTCGAGGTCCAAGCGGTCGTCGAGCCCGAGCCGGTCGTCGAGGTCCCGGTGGCTGTCGAGGCCCCCGTGGCCGAGGCGCCGCAGGGCCGTACGCGCCGTCGGGCGACCCGCAAGGCGACTGCTCCGGCGGGATCGCCGGCCCCGGCCGAGCAGGTCGCGCCGGCCGAAGCGCCGCTGTCCGTCGCGGACGTGGTTGCCGAGGCTCCGGTTGCCGAGGCGCCGCAGCCGGAGGCCGCATCGGAGGAGGTGGCCGCTCCGGCCGCCCCGCCGCGTGCCCGGCGCCGGGTGACCCGCAAGGTCACTGCCCCCGCGGGATCGCCCGCGGGTGCGGACGGCGCCGAGGTCGTCGTGGTGACCGGCTCCATCGAGCCGAAGCCCGACGTCGAGCCGGTCGCCGCCGCAGTCGAGGAGGCACAGGCCGCGGAAGCCGCTGAGACCGAGGCCCCGGCCAAGAAGACGGCGCGCAAGACCGTCAAGAAGGCGACGGCCAAGAAGGCGGTTGCCAAGAAGACGGTTGCCAAGAAGACGGCCGCCAAGAAGACCGCCGCGAAGAAGACGACGGCCAAGAAGGCGGCGAAGAAGGCGGTTGCCGCGGAGCAGTCGTCGCCGACGGTCGTCTCGGCCGACACCGAGAGCTGATCGATGGTCAGAAGGTGAACGACGAGGTGCGGCCCTCTCGCGGGAGGGCCGCATCTCGTCGTTCGGGCAGCCCTTTTCTTTACCCTTAACCTTGACGAAACCCGCTGTGAAAAGCCTGATAATGTGACGCGGCCGTGCCGGGAGAGGTCTTCCTGGAAAGGAACTCCTCCCGGCGGTGGCCTGGCCCAGCCAGCCCGAAACAGCCGTTCATTCCCTGCGTGAACCAATTCCGTAGGGAATGCCAGATTTGTCCGTAATGTATTGGTGCGCCATCGGTTATGTGCCGGGCGTAGGAGTCCCCCCGGACATCCGCACGTCTCAAAGCCCTCGCCGATCAAGCTCTTGTGCTGTTCAAGGAGGATGCCCATGTCGAGCGACACCCGGGAACCTGTCCCCGCTGCCCGGCCGGTGATCGGTGAGGAAGAGATCGAAGCGGCGGTGCGCGTACTGCGCAGCGGTCGTGTGGTCCAGGGACCGGAGGTGGCCGCCTTCGAGGAGGGCTTCTCGGAGCTGGTCGACGGACGCCACTGCGTCGCCGTCAACTCCGGCACCTCCGCGCTGCACCTCCTGCTGCTCGCCCTGGGCATCGGCCCCGGCGACGAGGTCATCGTCCCGTCGTTCTCCTTCGCCGCCTCGGCCAACGCGGTCCGTCTGACCGGGGCCGACGTCGTCTTCGCCGACATCGAGCCCGGGAGCTTCGGTCTGGACCCGGCCGCCGTCGAGGCCGCCATCACCCCCCGCACCGCCGCGATCATGCCCGTCCACCTCTACGGGCACCCGGCGGCGATGGACGCGCTGATGCCGATCGCGACGAAGCACTGCCTCGCCGTCGTCGAGGACGCCTGCCAGGCCCACGCCGCGGCCCTGAACGGCACGCCCGTCGGCGCCTTCGGATCCGGCGGCACGTTCAGCTTCTACCCGACCAAGAACATGCACTCCCTCGAAGGCGGCATGATCACCACCGCCGACGCCGAGATTGCCCGGACCCTCCGGCTGCTGCGCAACCAAGGCATGGAGCAGAGGTACGCCAACGAGATCGTCGGCGCCAACATGCGGATGACGGACGTCTCGGCCGCCGTCGGCCGCGTACAGCTCGGAAAGGTGCTCGGCTGGACCGAGCAGCGCCGCGCCAACGCCGCCTACCTCGACCGTCACATCACCGCGGCCAATGTGACGGTCCCGCCCGTTGCCGAAGGTGCACGCCACGTTTACCACCAGTACACCGTCCGGGTGCATGGTGACCGGGACGCCGCCATGGCCAGACTGAACGAGGCGGGTATCGGCAACGCCGTGTACTACCCGACCCCGATCCACCGGCTGAAGCCGTACTGGGAGCCCGACCAGAAGGCCGGCCGCAACTGGGATCTTCCGGAGACCGAGCGCGCCGCCGCCGAGGTCGTCTCACTGCCCGTACATCCTTCGCTCTCGCCGGAGGACCTGGACCGCATTGTCGCGGCCGTGAACTCGCTGGGAGAGATGCAGTGACTGCAGGACTGAGAGCCGGGCTGATCGGTCTCGGCTCGATGGGCCGCCACCACGCGCGCGTGCTGGCCGGCCTGGAGAACGTGACGCTGGTCGGCGTCGTCGACCCGATGGGCGACAAGAACGGATGGGCCCAGGGCGCTCCGGTGCTGTCCACCGTCGAGGAACTGATCGGGCTCGGCATCGACTACGCCGTCGTGGCCTGCCCCACTGCGCTGCACGAGGAAGTCGGCCTGAAGCTCGCCGAGGCCGGGGTCTGCGCCCTGGTCGAGAAGCCGGTCGCCGACACGGTCGAGGGGGCCCGCCGTCTGGTCGAGGCCTTCGAGTCGCGTGGTCTGGTCGCGGGTGTCGGGCACATCGAGCGCTGCAACCCGGCGCTGCGCTCCCTGCGTACCCGTCTGGAGGCGGGCGAGCTGGGCGAGGTCTTCCAGGTGGTCACCCGCCGACAGGGCCCGTTCCCGCACCGCATCGCCGACGTGGGCGTCGTCAAGGACCTCGCCACGCACGACATCGACCTGACCGGCTGGGTGACGGGACAGAGCTATGTCTCGGTCGCGGCCCACACCGTCCACAAGAGCGGCCGGCCGCACGAGGACATGGTCTCCGTCGCCGGTCTGCTCAGCGACGGCAGCATGGCCAACCACCTCGTCAACTGGCTGAGCCCGCTCAAGGAGCGCTTCACCTCCGTCACCGGCGAGCGCGGCACCTTCATCGCCGACACCCTCACCGCCGACCTGACCTTCCACTCCAACGCCGCCGTGGCCACCGAGTGGGAGGCGCTCCAGGCCTTCCGTGGAGTCTCCGAGGGCGACATGGTCCGGTACGCCATACCCAAGCGCGAACCGCTGCTGGTCGAGCACGAGCTCTTCCGCGACGCGGTGCTCGGCGTCTCGCAGGACATCTGCACGCTGCGGGAGGGGCTTCGTACGGTCGAGGTCGCCGCCGCAGTACTGGAATCCGCGCGCAGCGGACTCACCGTCACCACCTCCACGGGAGATATGGCCGCTCATGGCGTCTGAGAACAACCCGGCACCGCGGACCGGAACCCGCGGTCGGATCGTCATGCTGGTCGACAACGGCGTGAACGGGGACTCCCGGGTTCAGAAGGAAGCGCGTTCGGCCGCCGAGGCGGGCTGGGACGTGACGCTGCTCGGCAAGTCGCCCGGCAAGTCGGAGCAGCACTGGATGATCGGCGACGCCAAGGTCCGGCTGCTCAAGGTGCCGGGCCCGATGCAGCGGCGCCGGCACGAGTACCGGCGTGCTCCGCTGCGCGCGCCGCTGGCCTACCGCCCGGGGCCGCTCGCTGCCTACCGCAAGCAGAAGATGAAGGCATGGCGCGCCGATCTCAACGTCCGTGTGATCGAGGCGGCGGCCAAGGGCTCGGCCGTGTCCAAATTGACGCTGGCGCCCGAGCGGGCCAGTGCCAAGGTGGTCAGCCGCTGGGTCGGTCTGCGGGTGCGCCGGACCTTTGCACTGGAGCAGCGGCGCAAGCGGATGGACGCGCCGCTCGACCGTTTCACCACGGCGTTCTGGCAGCGCATGATGGGGGAGCGGGCCTGGCGTCGGCTCGACCCGTATCTGCTCGACCTCGACCTTGCCTACGGCAAGGTGATCGACGAACTGAAGCCCGATCTGATCCACGCCAATGACTTCCGCATGCTCGGGGTCGGTGCGCGGGCCATGCTGCGCGCACGGGCCGCGAAGCGCGACGTCAAGCTGGTCTGGGACGCGCACGAGTTCCTGCCGGGCATCAAGCCGTGGGATCCGCACCCGCGGTGGCATGTCGCGCAGTGCCTGCACGAGCTGGCGTACTCCAAGTACGCCGACGCCGTGACGACCGTCTCCGCGACGCTCGCGGACATGCTGGTCGAGCGGCACGGACTGGCCAAGACGCCCACGGTCGTGCTGAACGCACCGGACGCGGAGATCTCGCCGGAGCAGGCCGCGGAGCCGGTACCGGATCTGCGCGAACTGTGCGGGATCGGGCCGGACGTTCCGCTGTCCGTCTACAGCGGCGCCGCGGCTCCGCAGCGCGGCCTCGACATCATGGTCGAGTCGCTGCCGAACCTGCCCGAACTGCACGTGGCCTTCATCGTGCTGCGGCCGAAGTCGCCGTACATGACCGAGCTGGCGCAGCGCGCCGAGGAGCTCGGAGTGGCCGACCGGGTGCACATCCTTCCGTACGTTCCGCACTACCAGGTCGTACCCTTCCTGGGGACGGCGGACTTCGGCGTCATCCCGATCCACCACTGGCCGAACCACGAGATCGCTCTGATCACCAAGTTCTTCGAGTACTCGCACGCGCGGCTGCCGCTCGTGGTGAGCGATGTGAAGACGATGGGCGAGATGGCAGCCAGGACCGGTCAGGGCGAGGTCTTCAAGGCCGACGACGTCCAGGACTACATCCGCGCAGTGAAGGCGGTGCTCGCGGAGCCGAAGAAGTACCGGGACGTGTACGACGAACCGGGGCTGCTCGACCAGTGGACCTGGGAGGCCCAGGCAGAGGCGCTTGACCAGGTGTACACGAAGCTGCTTCCCGCACGTCCGCGCACTTCCGTCGACAGAGCCGCCGAGGTGACCGTGTGACCGGTAGAACCGATGTTCCTGATGTGACGGTCGTCGTGGCCGTGTACAACACCATGCCCTACCTCACCGAGTGCCTCAACTCACTCGTAGGGCAGTCCATCGGTACGGACCGCCTTGAGGTCGTGGCGGTCGACGACGGCTCGACGGACGACAGCAGCGCCGAACTCGACCGGTTCGCCGAGCGCTACCCGGACGTCGTCAAGGTGGTCCACCAGCCCAACTCCGGTGGCCCGGCGGCGCCGAGCAACCGCGCGCTGGAGCTCGCCACCGGCCGGTACGTCTACTTCATCGGTTCCGACGACTACCTCGGCGAGGAAGCGCTGGAGCGGATGGTCGCCTGCGCCGACCGGAACGGGTCGGACGTCGTGGTCGGCAAGATGGTCGGCACCAACGGCCGGTACGTGCGCCAGTCCCTCTACAAGGCCAACGACACGGACGTCAGCCTCTACGGGCCGGAACTGCCTTTCGCGCTGGCCAATACCAAGCTCTTCCGCCGCGAGCTCGTGGAGAAGCACAAGCTGCGCTTCCCGGAGGACCTGGCGGTCGGCAGCGACCAGCCGTTCACCATCGAGGCCTGCTACCGCGCCCGCAAGATATCGGTGGTCGCCGACTACACCTGTTACTACGCGGTGAAGCGCGGCGACGCCAGCAACATCACCTACCGCGCCGATCACCTGGCGCGGCTGCGTTGCACCGCGGCGATCATGGATCATGCGGCCGGGCTGATCGAGGCCGGGCCGAACCGGGACGCCCTCCTCAAGCGCCACTTCACCTGGGAGCTGTCCAAGCTCATCCAGGGCGACTTCCCGGCGCTCGACGCGGAGACCCGGCGCGAGGTCTGCGCGGGCATCGCGCGGCTGGCGGACACCTACCTGACGGACGAGCTGAGCGACTCGCTGCCCGTCAAACTGCGGGCCAGGCTCCGGCTGGCGCAGAGCGGCGCCGTGGACACGCTCTGCCGTGCCATCACCGAAGAGGCCGAGCAGGGCGCGCCGCCGTTCCACCTGGAGGACGGCCGGGCCTTCGCGCGGTACCCCGGCTTCCGCGATGCCGGCACGGAGCTTCCGGACCGCTGCTTCGAGCTGGTCGGCGAGCGCGTCCCCGGACGGCTCGCGAACAGGACCGAGCTGATCGAGTCCGGCTGGGCGCAGGAGGGCGACGAACTGTCCTTCACCGCCACGATACGGATCGGCGTCGTCGGTGACACCGGCTCCGCCGTCCTGCGCCTCGCCGAAGGCGCCATGCCCGGCAGCGCCGACAAGGCACGGGCCCAGCGGCTCCCCGATGGCAAGGAACTGCCCCCGGCGCCCGGCGAGTTCCTCCGGGAGGTCGCGGCCGACGGCAACGCCACGCTGCTGTATGCCCGGATCCCGCTGGAGCCGCGCAGCTCCAAGCGCGGGGTGCGTGTCTACATCGACGTGGCCGGATCGACGTACGAGATCCCGGTGCGGGCCGACGGCCGTCCGATGCCGCTGACGCGGCGGTGGCACAGCGGGGAAGAGCCGTACCGGGCCGCGGCACGTCCCAACAGCAAGGGGCGCGTGGTGGTCAGCACTCGCCCGCTCCATCCGCCCAAGACATCGCTGGGCTCGCGGCTGCGATCCCGACTGACCGGTGCCAAGCGCTCCAAGAGGAAGTAACCATGAACATCTGTGTAGTCGCCCTGGGCAAGATCGGTCTGCCGCTCGCCGTGCAGTTCGCCGCCAAGGGCCACCGGGTGATCGGTGCCGACGTCAACGAGAAGGTCGTCGAGCTGGTCAACGCCGGTGTCGAGCCGTTCCCCGGTGAGCACGACCTCGACGTCAAGCTCAAGGAGACCGTTGCGGCAGGCCTGTTGACCGCGACGACGGACACCACCGCCGCGGTCGCGGAGTCCGACGCCGTCGTGGTCGTCGTGCCGCTGTTCGTGGACGCCGAAGGCACCCCGGACTTCGGTTGGATGGACTCCGCGACCAAGGCGATCGCCGCCGGTCTCAAGCCGGGCACCCTCGTCAGCTACGAGACCACGCTGCCGGTCGGCACCACCCGCACCCGCTGGGCGCCGATGCTCGAAGAGGGCTCCGGTCTCAAGGCCGGCGAGGACTTCCACCTGGTGTTCTCCCCGGAGCGGGTGCTCACCGGCCGGGTCTTCGCCGACCTGCGCCGCTACCCGAAGCTGGTCGGCGGGATCGACGAGGCGTCCGCCGCGCACGGTGTCTCGTTCTACGAGTCGGTCCTCGACTTCGACGACCGCACGGATCTGCCGCGCCCCAACGGCGTCTGGGACCTGGGCACGTCGGAGGCGTCCGAGCTGGCCAAGCTCGCCGAGACGACCTACCGCGACGTCAACATCGGTCTGGCGAACCAGTTCGCCCGCTTCGCCGACCAGCAGAACATCGACGTCCTGAAGGTCATCGAGGCCTGCAACTCGCAGCCGTTCAGCCACATCCACCAGCCGGGGATCGCCGTGGGTGGCCACTGCATTCCGATCTACCCGCGGATGTACCTGTGGAACGACCCGGCGGCGACCGTCGTACGCTCCGCGCGCGAGGCCAACGCCGCGATGCCGGAGTACGCCGTGGACCTGCTGGCCGCCGCCTACGGCGACCTGACCGGTGCCGAGGTGCTGGTGCTCGGCGCGGCGTACCGCGGCGGCGTCAAGGAGACGGCGTTCTCCGGCGTCTACCCGACCGTCGACGCGCTCCGCGCGCGAGGCGCGAACGTCTACGTGTCGGACCCGATGTACACCGCCGAGGAGCTGACCGCACACGGTCTGACGCCGCACGCAGGTGAGGCCGTCACCGCCGCCATCCTCCAGGCCGACCACGCCGAGTACCGGGAGCTGGCCGCGGCCGACCTGCCGGATGTGCGGGTCCTGGTCGACGGCCGTCGCACGACGGATCCGGCCCGCTGGGAAGGCGTCCGCCGCGTCGTCATCGGCGGCTGATCCGCCGTACACGCGCCGAGGGACCCGGTCGATCGTGTCGGCCGGGTCCCTCGGGCGTCTCGTCGGAGATCTACCGCTCGTCGGATGCGGCTTCTACGAGGGTGGCCGGGCCGGTCTCGCGGTAGCGCGCACCGGTCTGCGGGCACTCCCACACCCCGGGCTCGTCCGCGGACTCCACCAGCTTCACACCGGCGCGGCCGACCCAGCCGACCTGCCGGGCCGGAACACCGACGACGAGAGCGAAGTCGGGCACGTCCTTGGTCACCACGGCGCCTGCCGCCACCATGGCCCAGCGGCCGATCCGGACGGGGGCCACCGCGACGGAGCGCGCGCCGAGCGACGCGCCCTCGGCGATCTTCACGCCGACGGCCTCCCAGTCACCGCCGCGCTTCTGCTTGCCGTCCGGGTCGACCGAACGCGGGTTGTGGTCGTTGGTGAGCACCACCGCCGGGCCGATGAAAACACCGTCGGCGAGTTCGGCCGGCTCGTACACCAGCGCATAGTTCTGGATCTTGACGTTGTCGCCGATCCGGACGCCCGTGCCGACGTATGCGCCGCGTCCGACCACACAGCCCTCGCCGAGCCGGGCCTGCTCGCGGATCTGGGCGAGTTCCCAGACGCTGCTGCCGGCGCCGATCTCGGCGGTCTCGTCGACCTGGGCGGTGGGCTGGACTCTGTAGTTCACTGCGCGTCTGCCTTTCGGAGTGGGGCCTCGACCGGTGAGCTTACGTCGCGGTCCGTGCCCAGCAGCAGGCAGTCGTAGTCGCTCCGTACGGTCTCCCAGTCCCAGGTCGAGAGGGCGTACCGGGACGCCTCGAGCCCGGCCTCGGCCCGGATCTCCTCGGACGCGGTGACGGCGAGGATGCGCTCGGCGGCCTGCTGCGGGGTGGTGACGACCCAGTCCTCGGGGAAGAGGGTCCGCGTGCTGTGCGGACGGCCGGCCACGAACGGCCAGTCCCGGACGACCGGCACGGCACCGGCCGCCGCTCCCTCCATGAGGCCGACGTGACAGCCCTCACGGACGGAGCTGCTGAGGATCACGCCCACTCCGGTGAGCACGCCGGGTACGTCGTCGGTCGGCCCGAGTCTGCGCACGGCACCCGTGGGCTCCAGCTCGGCGAGATCCTTCTCCAGGGCCTCGTGATAGGCGGCGGCCGCCGCGCTGGGTGCCGGATCGATTCCGCCGCCGACCATCATCAGTCGGTAGCGCTCGTCCCGGGCCCGAAGGAGCCTGAGCACCTCCAGCGCCCAGCGCGGGTCCTTGGCGATCTGGCCGATGCCTATCAGGCCCACGGTGAACCGCGCGTCGTCGCTCTTGGGACGGTCGAACCGCCGCAGGTCCAGTGCGTTGTGCAGGAAGTGGAGGCGTGGAGCGCCGGTAGCGAGCAGCCGGGGAACGGCGGCGGTGGTCAACTCCCGCATGTGCTCCGCGATGAACACGACATCGTCGACCCGGGAGAAGTCCATGATGTGCGGCCAGTACGTGAACGACTCGTACTTGTGGAGCCGGACGACGATCCGGGTACTCCCCGGATCGACCAAGGTCATGAACGCGGCGGCCGTGGAGCACCACTCGACGAAGACGGTGTCCGCCCAGTCCAGATGGGGGCGCAGCGCCGCTTCGACCTCGGCTGCGTACGCGGCCTGGGTCCCGAGGGGCAGCTCGATCATCCGCCGCAGGCCCTTGGCCAGCGGCGCGAGTACCGGATCGGCCGCCAGGTCCAGTGTGCGGAGCTCGACATCGGGGTGGTCCGCGTAACGCTGGGTGAGCAGGCCCAGGAAGTTGGCGTTGGCCCGGTTCACCACGAGCAGCCGCAGCGGCCGGTCGGTCGGGGGTACAGCGGGGGGTGTCCTCCGGCCGCGGGGTGCCGCCACCGCGCGGGCGGTGGTGCTGGCGCGCAGCCGGGCGGTGAATCCGGCCGGATCGTCCGACAGGGGCGAGTGGAGCCGGTCGACATGTGGAACCCGGTGAAAAGCCAGCAGCAGGGCCCGGGTGAGAGCCGCGGCGGCCTCCTTCTTCCGGCCCGCCTTCAGGTCCGCGTCCGCGCAGGCCAGCTCGGATCCGTACGCCTGGACGAGGTGGCGTGGGACCAGCCCCCGGGACAGCTGCGCGTCGGCCGCTGCGCCGAGCAGGTCCGCCTTGAGCCTGCGGTCACGGACTCGGTGGGCGGTGATGCCCAGGACGCGCTCGGCCAGGAACGGCCGGTCGGCGCGGGCCATGCGCGCGGTCGCCCGGCGGGCGACCTTGGCCAGGAATTCATCGGGGATCTGTGGTGTCGACACGTTGTGGCTCCACGGTTGAGTCAGGAACTCGGACCGTACGGCCTATCGGGGACCGGCGAAAGTCCTGGACGCCCTCCGCGATCAGGGCAACCCCCAGTGTCATCGGAACCCACATGAGGACACCCAGCCGATCCGCCTCCTGGACCAGCGGATGAGCCGCGACCTGAGCGGCGCCGGTCAGTGCCACCGCACACGCGAGCGGGCCGAGGACCCCGCCGCGACGGATCAGCACCCAGAGCGAGACCACCGCGGCCACCAGGAAGAACGGCATCGCGGCCTGCTCCGCGAACCAGTGACCCCAGTACCGCAGATTGAGGTCGATCAGCCGGGCCCACGGGTCGGGTATCTCCGGCGAGCGGAAATGGCGCGTGAAGGTGTCCTGGAGGGTGACCTCGGAGGACGGCAGGCCGAGCAGCTTCATGGCCAGCGCCACGGCCGCGGCGCATCCGGTGGCCGCACCGGCGAGGAGGAGATCGTTCCGGGAACGGCGGAAGAGCCAGGAAGCGAGCGCGGCGGCCGCGATCAGGGCCGCCAGCAGCAGAGCCGTCGAGTAGCGCGTCACCGCGCACACGGCAAGGGCGCCGGTGAACAGCGCCGCACCGGACAGCCGCCTGCCGCGCGCCATCAGGACGCCACCCCACACCGCCCCGAGCGCACAGACCGTGACCAGGCCCTCACTCAGTGCCTGCAGGCTCCACCAGCCGAGTGGTGAGACAAGAAATGCGATCTGCCCGACGACGGCCGGTACGCGGCCGAGACCGGCGCTCCGCAGCAGTCCGCGCACCATCAGTGAACCGGCGAGCGTCAGTACGAGGCCCAGGGCGCGCATCCCGTCCAGCACGCCGAGAGCGCCGACGAAAGGAGCGGCGAGCAACGGATACCCGGGCCGGGACGAGAAGATCGACTGGTAGCGGTCGTCCGCCGTGGTGATGTCGGTGGCGTCGGACCACCGGCTCAGGCAGGCGGCGGAGTCCGATGCCCCGGCGTCGGCCGCGTCGGCGGAAGCGGCCAGCGGATCCAGGGATTTCGTCTCCGCGGCCGCGTCGGCGCGACTCGTGCAGAACGCCTTGAGCGCGGTCCGGTGCGCCTCCTCTCGCGTGGCGCCGAGCTGCTGCTCCGCGGCGCGTGCGTAACGGTACGAGTCCGGGAAAAGGGTCCACGAGGAACCGGAGGTCAGCTGCGCCAGCGCGTAAACGGCACAGACCAGGAGGGGCAACAGCCAGGTGCGGCCGAGCAGGGCGGATCGCAGCATCTACGGCCTCGGGAGTACAGAGAGTGATCAAAACTGACAAACTAGCACGGCGCCGGCCCGGTGCTTCGGCCGGTGTGGAGAGCCCGCAAGCGGGTCCGCGGAGCCCTGAGACGACCCGGCGGAAGGCGGCCGGCGGGTCCGAGGGTCCCGGTTTGACCCACAAGTGTGCGGACCCGTAGCCTTGCACCTCGGCGTGTTTCCATGCGCGCCCACCCCTGAGCACATCCCTCGTGACGGATCCGTCCGTCAGGAGAGGCCGCTCATCCTTCCGGATCGTCGCAGGTTTCGGCCTGCGCGAGCGGCTGGCATCAGGGGATCCGTTCCGAGTGAGAGAGAGATCCGCGTGTACGCCATCGTGCGCAGCGGTGGCCGCCAGCACAAGGTTGCTGTCGGTGACATCGTTGAGGTTGACAAGATTTCCACTGCCCAGGTTGGCGACACGGTCGAGCTCTCGACCCTGCTCGTGGTCGACGGCGACGCCGTGACCAGCGACCCGTGGGTGCTTGCCGGGATCAAGGTCCAGGCCGAGGTCGTGGACCACCACAAGGGCGCGAAGATCGACATCCTTCGCTACAAGAACAAGACCGGCTACCGCCGTCGCCAGGGTCACCGTCAGCAGTACACGGCGATCAAGGTCACCGGTATCCCCGCGGCTGCGAAGTAAGGGACTGAGGAGACATGGCACACAAGAAGGGCGCATCGTCCACCCGGAACGGGCGCGATTCCAACGCTCAGCGGCTCGGCGTCAAGCGCTTCGGCGGCCAGGCCGTCAACGCCGGTGAGATCCTGGTCCGCCAGCGCGGCACCCACTTCCACCCGGGCACGGGCGTCGGCCGTGGCGGCGACGACACGCTGTTCGCGCTCGCCGCTGGTGCGGTGCAGTTCGGCACCCACCGTGGCCGCAAGGTCGTGAACATCGTTCCGATCGCCGAGTAATTTCGGCGCTCGTCGAGCGGTTTCTGCGGAGGCGGACCTCACTTCCCGTACGGGAAGCGGGTCCGCCTTTCGCGTGTTTCTCCTGTGAGAGACAGCTTCTGTCCCCAGCGGGGGATCCTGAGCTTTGAGCCATTTCTGCATGTGAGTAACTGGAGGTTTCCACCATGACCACCTTCGTGGACCGCGTCGAGCTGCATGCCGCCGCGGGTAACGGAGGTCACGGCTGTGCCTCCGTTCACCGTGAGAAGTTCAAGCCGCTCGGCGGTCCCGACGGCGGCAACGGCGGCCGTGGCGGGGACGTGACCCTGGTCGTCGACCAGGACGTCACCACGCTTCTCGACTACCACCACAGCCCCCACCGCAAGGCCACCAACGGGCAGCCCGGTGCGGGCGACAACCGTGCCGGCAAGGACGGCCAGGACCTGATCCTGCCCGTTCCCGACGGCACGGTCGTCCTCGACAAGGACGGCAACGTGCTCGCCGACCTGGTCGGCCAGGGCACCACGTTCGTGGCCGGACAGGGGGGCCGTGGCGGCCTCGGCAACGCCGCACTCGCCTCCGCCCGCCGCAAGGCCCCCGGCTTCGCGCTGCTCGGCGAGCCGGGCGAGTCCCGGGACATCGTCCTGGAGCTCAAGACGGTCGCCGACGTCGCACTGGTGGGCTACCCGAGCGCGGGCAAGTCCTCGCTCATCTCCGTCCTGTCCGCGGCCAAGCCGAAGATCGCCGACTACCCGTTCACCACGCTCGTCCCGAACCTGGGCGTGGTCACCGCGGGCGGCACCGTCTACACCATCGCCGACGTCCCCGGGCTGATCCCCGGCGCCAGCCAGGGCAAGGGCCTCGGCCTGGAGTTCCTGCGGCACGTCGAGCGCTGCTCGGTCCTCGTGCACGTACTGGACACCGCGACGCTGGAGTCCGACCGCGACCCGGTCTCCGACCTCGACGTCATCGAGGAGGAGCTGAAGCAGTACGGCGGACTCGAGGACCGGCCCCGCATCGTCGTCCTCAACAAGATCGACATCCCGGACGGCCAGGACCTCGCCGACATGATCCGCCCGGAGCTCGAGGCGCGTGGCTACCGCGTCTTCGAGGTGTCCGCCGTCGCGCACATCGGTCTGAAGGAGCTCTCCTTCGCGCTCGCCGGTGTGATCGCCGAAGCGCGCGCCGCCAAGCCGGTGGAGGAGGCGACCCGCATCGTCATCCGCCCGAAGGCCGTGGACGACGCGGGCTTCACCGTCACGCTGGACGAGGACGGCATCTACCGGGTGCGCGGCGAGAAGCCGGAGCGCTGGGTCCGCCAGACCGACTTCAACAACGACGAGGCCGTCGGGTACCTCGCCGACCGGCTCAACCGGCTCGGGGTCGAGGACGAGCTGATGAAGGCCGGTGCCCGGGCGGGCGACGGCGTGGCCATCGGCGCCGAGGACAACGCGGTCGTCTTCGACTGGGAGCCGACCATGGCGGCGGGCGCGGAGATGCTCGGCCGGCGCGGCGAGGACCACCGTCTCGAAGCCCCCCGTCCGGCGGCCCAGCGCCGTCGCGACCGCGAGGCGGAGCGTGACGAGGCGCAGCGCGAGTTCGACGAGTTCAATCCGTTCTAGGGTTCGACGGGTTCAGCCCGTTCCGGACGGGTCACGCAGGGTGTGGCGGGTCGCGGTGGCAGATCTGTGCCGACGGCCCGCCCCTGCGGTGACCCTGCATCCGGAACCGCCACCCGTCGCGGCCAGTGGCCAGGAATCCCGCTCAGGGGTGGTTCATACCGCTCAACCGTGTGGTGTCGGTCACCTGGCAGGGAAGCGCCGATTCCGGTATTCGCCCTGATCGCAAGGCAACGGAAGGTGTCCACGGAGCATGCGGCAGCCGACGTTCACCTTGCGAGACGGTAACGGAGAGTGCAACCATCGCTGTGTCTCCCAGCCCTCGCAAGGTAGGTCGTCTGTGTCTGCTCAGCACATAGCTAAAGCCCGAACCACAGCAGTCGTGCTCGCCGGCGGTACCGGCCAGCGCGTGGGGCTGTCGATCCCCAAGCAGCTGCTGAAGATCGCAGGCAAGGCTGTCATCGAGCACACGCTGTCGATCTTCCAGCAGGCCGATTCCATCGACGACATCATCGTTCTGATGGCGCCGGGCTATGTGCCCGACGTCGAGAAGATCATCGCCAAGGCCGGCCTGACCAAGGTCACCAAGGTGATCGAGGGAGGCGCCACGCGCAACGAGACCACCGAGCGCGCCATCGCGGCCCTCGGTGAGGGCCTGGCCGAGGGCGAGGACCGCAATGTCCTCTTCCACGACGCCGTGCGCCCCCTGCTGTCGCAGCGCGTCATCCAGGACTGCGTGGACGCCCTGGACCGCTACCAGGCCGTCGACGTCGCCATCCCGTCCGCGGACACGATCATCGTGACCCGCACCCACGGCGGTGACGGCGAGTTCATCACCGACGTGCCCGACCGGTCCCGGCTCCGCCGTGGCCAGACGCCGCAGGCCTTCAAGCTCTCCACGATCCGCCGCGCCTACGAGGTCGCCGCGGGCGACCCGAACTTCCAGGCCACCGACGACTGCTCGGTCGTGCTGAAGTACCTCCCCGACGTGCCGATCTACGTCGTGGCGGGCGACGAGTACAACATGAAGGTCACCCAGCCGGTCGATGTCTTCATCGCGGACAAGCTCTTCCAGCTGGCCTCGACGGCCGTCCCGCAGCCGGCCGACGACGCCGCCTACCGCGAACTGCTCACCGGCAAGACCCTGGTCGTCTTCGGCGGCTCGTACGGGATCGGCGCGGACATCGCGACGCTCGCCGAGTCCTACGGCGCCAACGTCTATGCCCTGGGCCGCTCCACCACCGGTACGCACGTGGAGAACCCCGAGCACGTCGACGAGGCTCTCTCCAAGGCCTACGCGGACACCGGCCGCGTCGACTACGTGATCAACACCGCGGGCGTGCTGCGCATCGGCAAGCTGGCCGAGACGGACAACGCAACCATCCAGGAAGCGCTGAACGTCAACTACCTGGCGCCCGTGCAGATCGCCCGCGCCTCGTACAAGTACCTCGTGGAGACCAAGGGTCAGCTGCTGCTCTACACCTCCAGCAGCTACACCCGCGGACGCGCGGAGTACAGCCTCTATTCGTCGACCAAGGCCGCCATGGTCAACCTGACCCAGGCGCTCTCGGACGAGTGGGCGGGTGACGGAGTGCGGGTGAACTGCGTGAACCCCGAGCGCACCGCGACCCCGATGCGCACCAAGGCGTTCGGCGACGAGCCCGCGGGCACGCTGCTCTCCTCCGAGGCGGTCGCCCGCACCTCGCTCGACGTCCTGCTCTCCGAGATGACCGGCCACGTCATCGACGTACGTCAGCAGGACCCGACCCGTGGTGCATCCGAGGCATCCGGCTTCGAACAGGCGCTTGCCGCTGTCCTGGATCGGCAGGCGGATGTGTAATACTGCTTGACAATCGACTATTCGGACCCCTGTTGTCGCTCGTGCGAACCGCAGGGGTCCGAATTCGTGAAGGTCTTCTTCACACTTCCCTCGTAAGGTAAAAAGTCGGCACCCTTTTCGGAAGCGGTACTTCGTGATTTCGAAAGCCATTCGCTTGGCTCGTGTGGGCAGCGGTTCGGAGCTGACCGCCGCGCTCCTCATGGCTCTGGGGTTCCCGTGCATAATGCTCGCGGCGATAATCCCCAATCTGTGGTTCTTCGTCGTGGCAGCAGCGGCGACGTACCTGGCGGACCGGTATCTGCACAACTGCGGCAGCTACCTGATCAACCGCTTGGCCGCCGTCCGAGCCGGGCTCTCGATCCGCTTCCTGGTGCGCCAGCTCCTGTTGATCCTGCTGCTCTCCCGCATGGGATACGGCGAGGAGACGCTCTTCTACGTGACGATCGCCTGCCTGCTGGTCTTCTACGGTCTCCAGGCGCCGCAGGGCGCGATGGTCGCCCTCATCCGGCTGCGCCGCAAGCTTCCGGTGGTCACCCTCAACGTCGACCTCGAAGCCGCGCGGATTCCGGACGCCCCGCCGCAGCTGCTGATGAACCGGTCTGCGGAGAAGATGCTGCACCTGGACGTCTTCGCGATGATCGGCGTCCTGGCCGCGATCGAGACCGGCAGGCACGGGCTCGCCTACGTGGGACTCGGGCTCACGCTCGTCGTCGCGGTCGGCTATCTGGCAGCGCTCCTTCCCCATGTCCGGCCGAGCCGCCTCGCGCCGCCCGAGGCCAAGGTGCTCAAGGCCGTGGGCGACTGGCTCGGTGAGTACCAGCCGACGGTGATGCTGTACTTCTCCGGCTCGAAGGAATCGGCCTACCAGGTCAACATGTGGCTGGAAACGATGGCACAGCTCGGTGGCCGGCCTCTCATCCTGCTGCGGGAGCGCACCATGGTCCCGCAGCTGAGCACGACCTCGGTGCCGGTGCTCTGCGTACCCGGTGGCGTGCACCTGATGAACCTGAACCTGTCGTCGGTGCGGGTTGCCCTCTACGCCGCCAACGTCGGCAAGAACATCCACCTGCTGCGGGTGCCGACCATGAAGCACGTCTTCATCGGCCACGGCGACAGCGACAAGCTCGCCAGCGTCAACCCGTACAGCAAGGTCTACGACGAGGTGTGGACCGCGGGCCGGGCCGGCCGCGACCGTTATGCGCTGGCCGACGTCGGCGTACGGGACGAGGACATCGTCGAGGTGGGCCGTCCCCAGCTGGCCTCCATCAAGCCGTGGACCGGCGCGCCGAAGAACCCGATCCCGACCGTGCTGTACGCGCCCACCTGGGAGGGCTGGGACGACAACCCGGGGAACACCTCGCTGCTGCTGGCCGGCGAGAACATCGTCCGGCGGCTGCTGGAGGCCGAGCCGCCGGTGCGGCTGCTGTACAAGCCGCACCCCTTCACCGGCACCCGCAGCCGTGCGGCCAAGGCCGTGCACCAGCGCATCACCGCGATGATCGAGGAGGCCGCCGCCAGGCGTGCCACCGACCCGCGCTGGGCCACGGAATCGGCCACCCTGCAAGGCGAGCGCGCCGCGGCGCAGTCCGAGCTGGCCCGCATCGAGGCGCAGCTGGCCGCGGAGCCGAGCGGCGGCCGTGTGGCCCGGGACGAGGCGGAGCTCTCCCGGGACTCGCTCGCGGACCCGGCGCGCGAGGCCGAGACCGCGAGGCTGAAGGACGAGTGGAACGCCGCGTTCTGGCGCTCGCTGGGCTGGTGGGAGCACAAGGTCATCTCCGGCTCCCAGATGCGTCTGTACGACTGCTTCAACGAGTCGGACGGCATGGTCTCGGACATCTCCAGTGTGGTGTCCGACTTCATCGCGAGCGGCAAGCCGTACGCGGTCACGGACTCCGCCGAGCTGGGCGAGGACGAGTTCCGTCGGCAGAACACCGCGGTGCGTGCCGCAGTGATCCTCTCCAACGCGGCGACCGAGCTGGATGCCCTGCTCGGCGCGGTGGTCGACGAGAGCGCGGACACCCTGGCGGACGCCCGGCGTGAGCTGAAGCGCTATCTGCTCGGCCCGGACGAGCCCACGTCCATCGTGCAGTTCGACGCGGCCGTGACGGCGCTCGCCGCCAAGTCGGAAGCGCGGAACAAGGGTGTGGCGATCAGCCTGAGCGAGCCCGTGAACGGCTGAAAAACGCCGCAACCTATACAGGTTCACCAAGGCCCGGTAAAGACCCTGAGGGGATTTGCCGGGCCTTTGTGATGAGCGTCACTGTTCACGCGTCGAGTGTCGGACAACCAACGGGTCGCGTCGGCTGTCTTCTGTGGGTGTGAACGAGATTCAAATTCCTGACGTGACGGTGATCGTCGGAGCGTATGAGGCAATGCCGTACCTCGTGCGCTGTCTCGAATCCGTGGAGTCCCAGACGATCGGCGCGGACCGGATCGAAATCGTCGCGGTCGACGACGGTTCGACCGATGGCACCGGCGAATACCTGGAGGAATTCGCCGCCCGCTCCGCGGTGCCGACGAGAGTCGTGCGTCAGGCGAACTCCGGCGGCCCGAGCGGCCCGCGCAACGTGGGGCTCGGCATGGCGCGCGGCCGCTATGTCTTCTTCCTCGACGCCGACGACTACTTCGGCGACGAGGCCCTGGAGCGGATGGTCGCCACGGCCGACCGGGCCGGCACCGATGTCGTGCTCGGAAAGGTGATCGGCGTCAACCGGGGAGCGCCCCGGTCGATGTGGAAGGCCACCAAGGACCGGGTCGACGTATACAACTCCAAGGTCATATACACGCTGAGCGCGCAGAAACTCTTCCGGCGGGAATTGCTGGAACGGCTCGCGCTGCGATTCGACGAAGATCTCCGGACCGGCGAGGACGCCCTGTTCACCCTGGAGGCATATCTGCGAGGCGCCGGGATCTCCGTGATCTCCGACTACGTCTGCTATTACCTGGTCGGCCGGGACGACGGAAAGCACGTCACCAAGAGCGGCACCTATGAATGGCGCTTCGATTCCATGCGGGCGATGATGGAGCTCATTCACCGGCTCGAACCCGCAGGTCCGAAGCGTGATTTCCTGATGGTCCGGCCCTTCACGGTCGGCATGCTGCAGCAGTTCGGTCCTCGCGTGCTCAAGGAGTCGCCGGAGGTGCATCGCCACAAGATGGAGCTCGCGGCGCCACTGATGGACGCGTACTGGAACGACGGCGTGGCCGGGCGGATCAAGGTGGCCGAGCGGCTGCGGCTCGCCTGCGTCGCCAAGGGGCGTGCCGACCTGCTCGTCGACCACCTGGAGTTCCTCCGGGCGGAGACCGTTCCGGACGTGATCCGTTCGCGCGGGGGCGACAGGCTCTATCTCGCGTACCCGCACTTCCGTGACCGGTCGGCCGGGCTCCGCGACTCCGTCTTCCAGGTCACCGTGCCCGACTGGCACGGCGGCAAGCGCATCGAGCAGCCCGCGGCCGCGGCTCGCCGGGCGTCGCTCTCCCGGCGGGTGGCGCGCCGTATGCGCAGGGACGTCCGACGCTTGACGTCGCGCCTGAGCACGGGCTGAACGGTCGCTCGACCCGCGGATTTCCCCCGAATCGAAGGTGGATTCTCGGTAAAATCGCCCAGAAGGTCGCGCCGCGCGACAGGACCGACATCTCACCATGAGGACTGGTCACGTGAAGGCTCTCGTACTGTCCGGAGGGGCGGGCACCCGTCTCCGCCCCATCACGCACACCTCGGCCAAACAGCTGGTCCCCGTGGCGAACAAGCCGGTGCTGTTCTACGGCCTGGAAGCGATCGCGGAGGCCGGCATCACCGAGGTCGGCATCATCGTGGGCGACACGGCCGAGGAGATCCGCGAGGCGGTCGGCGACGGTTCCCGGTTCGGCCTCGATGTCACCTACATCCCGCAGGCCGAGCCGCTCGGGCTCGCGCACGCGGTGCTGATCGCCCGCGACTTCCTGGGCGACGACGACTTCGTGATGTACCTCGGTGACAACTTCATCGTCGGCGGGATCGCCGGTCTGGTCGAGGAGTTCCGCGCGGACCGGCCCGAGGCCCAGATCCTGCTGACCCGGGTGCCCAATCCGACCGCGTTCGGCGTCGCCGAACTCGACGGCGACGGCCGGGTGGTGGCCCTGGAGGAGAAGCCGAAGAGGCCCAAGAGCGATCTTGCGCTCGTCGGTGTCTATCTCTTCACACCCGCCGTCCACGAGGCGGTGCGTTCGATCCAGCCTTCCTGGCGCGGCGAGTTGGAGATCACGCACGCCATCCAGTGGCTGATCGACCAGCGACGCGACGTCCGCTCCACCACCATCCGCGGGTACTGGAAGGACACCGGCAATGTCACCGACATGCTGGAGGTCAACCGGACCGTGCTGGAGACCGTCGAGCCGTCCGTCGAGGGCGCCGACGTCGACGACGACAGCGAGATCATCGGCCGGGTCCGGATCGAGGCCGGTGCCAAGGTCACCGGCAGCCGGATCGTCGGCCCCGTGATCATCGGTGCGGGATCGGTGATCAGCGGCGCGTACGTCGGCCCGTTCACCTCGATCGCGCAGAACTGCCGGATCGAGGACAGCGAGATCGAGTACTCCATCGTTCTGCAGGGCGCCTCCATCGCCGGTGTCCGGCGCGTCGAGGCGTCGCTCATCGGCCATGACGTCGAAGTGACCCCCGCCCCCCGATCCCCGTCCGCCCACCGACTCGTGCTCGGCGACCACAGCAAGGTGCAGATCTCCTCATGACGACCAACATCCTGGTGACCGGAGGGGCCGGCTTCATCGGTTCGCACTACGTCCGTACGGTGCTCGGCCCGCAGGGGCCCGGCGATGTCGCCGTCACGGTGCTCGACAAGCTCACCTACGCGGGCAACCCGGCCAATCTCGACGAGGTCCGCGAGCACCCCGGCTTCGCCTTCGTGCAGGGCGACATCTGCGACCCCGAGCTGGTCTCCAAGCTGATGGCCGAGCACGACGAGGTGGTGCACTTCGCCGCCGAGTCGCATGTGGACCGGTCCATCGACGGCGGTGCCGAGTTCGTCCGTACGAATGTGGTGGGCACCCACACCCTGATCCACGCCGCACACCTGGCGGGCATCAGGACCTTCGTGCACATCTCGACCGACGAGGTCTACGGTTCGATCGACGAGGGCTCCTGGCCCGAGACCGACCCGCTGGCGCCCAACTCGCCGTACTCCGCGGCCAAGGCGTCCAGCGATCTGATCGCCCTCTCGTACCACCGCACCCACGGCCTCGACGTGCGGGTGACCCGCTGCTCCAACAACTACGGGCACCACCACTTCCCCGAGAAGGTCATCCCGCTGTTCGTCACCAACCTGCTGGACGGCAGGACGGTCCCGCTGTACGGAGACGGCGCCAACGTCCGCGACTGGCTGCACATCGACGACCACGTCCAGGGCATCGAACTGGTCCGCACGAGGGGCCGGGCCGGCGAGGTGTACAACATCGGCGGCGGCACCGAACTCTCCAACAAGGAACTCACCGGCCTGCTGCTGGACGCCTGCGGCGCCGACTGGGACACCAGCGTCACCTACGTCGAGGACCGCAAGGGCCACGACCGCCGCTACTCCGTCGACTGCACGAAGATCCGCGAGGAGCTCGGCTACGAGCCCCGCAAGGACTTCCGCACGGGACTCGCGGAAACCGTGCAGTGGTACCGCGACAACCGTGCCTGGTGGGAGCCGCTGAAGAGCAGGGCCGCCCTGTGAGCGCCGCCTGGCTGGTGACCGGAGCCGCCGGGATGCTCGGCCAGGACGTCCTGGCCCGGCTCGTCGGCGAGGGCCTCACCGCGGTCGCCGCCGACCGCGCGGCCATGGACATCACCGACCCCGCCTCGGTGCGGGCGGGCTTCGAGCGGCACCGTCCCGCCGTTGTCGTGAACTGCGCCGCCTGGACCGCCGTCGACGACGCCGAGTCCCAGGAGGACGCGGCGCTGCGGGTCAACGGCACGGGCCCGGAGGTCCTTGCCGCCGCCTGCCGCGCATACGGCACGGTCCTCCTCCAGGTCTCGACCGACTACGTCTTCGCCGGGGACGCCGAGAAGCCTTACCCGGAGGACGCCGCGACCGGCCCGCGCAGCGCCTACGGGCGGACCAAACTGGCGGGGGAGCGTGCCGTCCTGGAGACCCTTCCGGACACCGGTTACGTCGTCCGCACCGCCTGGCTGTACGGCGCGGGCGGCCCCAACTTCGTCCGTACGATGATCAAACTGGAGGGAGTCAAGGACACCCTCGACGTGGTCGACGACCAGCGCGGACAACCCACCTGGACCGCCGACCTGGCAGGCCAGCTGGTCCGGCTCGGGCAGGCCGCCCTGGCAGGGACCGCCCCCGCGGGCGTCTACCACGGCACCAGCGGCGGTGAGACCACCTGGTTCGGCTTCACCCGGGAGATCTTCCGGCTCCTGGGCGCCGACCCGTCGCGCGTCCGCCCCACCACCAGCGACGCCTTCGTCCGGCCTGCGCCCCGGCCCGCGTTCAGCGTGCTCGGGCACGACCGCTGGGCGGCGGCCGGAATGGAACCGGTCCGCGACTGGCGGGAGGCGCTGGTGGAGGCATTTCCGGCACTGCTCCGAACGGAACGCCCCTGATCATCCAATGATCACACCGATAACCGGCAGTCAACTGGCCTCCTGTATTCCGCTCGCGGGAGACCCCAGGTGTTAACAATGGAAGAACGCTTACGCCGCAGTGCATTCATAGGGTAACTTCGCCGGGAATCGGACCAGTTGATTTCTGTCGAAGGGCCGCTCCACGTGAACCGCCATGAGTTTCTGCGTCACATGCACCGTGTCTACCGGCCTCGGAACTATCTGGAGATCGGGGTCAATGACGGCAGGAGCCTGGCCCTTTCGCGGGTGCCATCCGTCGCCGTCGACCCGGCCTTCCGCGTGGTGACGGACATCAGCTGCGACGTCCACCTGGTCAAGGCGACGAGCGACGCCTTCTTCGCCCGCAAGGACCCGCTGATCCATCTGCGCAACGGCCGCAACCCGTTCCGGGCACTCGCCCGCCGGGACCCGCTCAATGTGCTCGGCGGAGATCCCAAGGTGGAACTCTCCTTCATCGACGGCATGCACCTCTTCGAGTACGCGTTGCGCGACTTCATGAACGTCGAACGGCATTCCCGCTGGTCGAGCGTGATCGTTCTCGATGACATGCTGCCGCGCAATGTCGACGAGGCGGCCCGGGACCGGCACACCAAATTCTGGACCGGCGATGTCTACAAGGTGGTGCAGGTGCTGCGCCGTTACCGCCCCGACCTGGTGGTCGTCGAGATCGATACGGCGCCGACCGGAGTGGTCGCCGTGTTCGGTGCCGATCCGGAGAGCGACATTCTGAAGAACGCGTACGACAAGATCATCGAGGAGTATGTCGTACCCGATCCTCAGGACGTGCCCGAAGAGGTACTGGTGCGCAAGACCGCAGTCCGGCCGGAGACGCTGCTCGGGGCCGACTTCTGGCCCGCGCTGACCCGGGCCCGCAATCTGCGCCGTCCCCGCTCGGCGTTCACGTCGCTGCGCGGGCGTATCGAGGCCGTCGCGGGCTGAGTCCGCGCGGACGGAGAAGCCCCCGTGATCCCTCCGGCGAATTCCAGGGGGCTTTCGCTGCGCTGCCGCCCGTTCAGCCCCGGGCGCGCAGCTGCGCGTAGTACGCCCGGCACGCCTCGTACGAAGGAAGCAGGCCCTGCTTCTCGGCCTCGGCCAGCGAAGGGGCGGCGGCGTCCTTCTCCGAGAGCAGTGGGGTGATGCCCTCCGGCCACTCGATCGACAGCTCCGGGTCGAGCGGGTCGATGCCGTGCTCACGACCGGGCGCGTACCCCTCGGAGCACAGATAGAGGACCGTCGCGTCGTCCGTCAGCGCCATGAAGGAGTGTCCGAGCCCCTCGGCGAGGTAGACCGCGTGATGGCCCATGTCGTCGAGGCGTACCGCCTCCCACTGCTTGTACGTGGGGGAGCCGACCCGGATGTCCACGATGACGTCGAGCACCGCGCCGCGCACGCACTTGACGTACTTCGCCTGGCTCGGCGGCACATCGGCGAAGTGGATACCGCGCAGCGTGCCGCGGCGGGAGACCGAGAAATTGGCCTGGGCGAGCTGCAGACCGTGGCCTGCGGCCTCGCTGAGCTCGGAGGCCCTGAACCACTCGTGGAAGCTGCCGCGACTGTCCGGGAAGACCTTGGGCTCGTGCACCCAGGCGCCTTCGAGAGAGAGCTGCCGCATGCGATCACGTCCTTGTTCCGTGCTGGCTGAGGGGATGGTCCGGGACCCCGGATCAGCTGGTGAATCGGGCGGCCAGGCGACGCGCCCGCTTGCGGCCGCCGGGCGGGAGCCTGCGGACGAGCGGGCCGCCGACCGTGCGCAGCGCCCGCCGCAGCGCCGCCCTCCGGCGCTTCGTGCCGACCTCCGCCATGATCGTGGCGTCGACCTCGGGCAGGGCCGGGTCGAGGTGGATCCGGCCGCGGCCGCCGACGGTGACGTCGCAGAGCGGGAGCGCGGGGCCGTCCTCGCCGTCGAGCCGGACGGAGAGCTTCCAGTTGCCCGTCGCGACTCCCCGCGCACGTCCGGGCACCGTCAGATGGGCGCGGCCCTCGGCGGGGTGCAGCGAGGTCCGTACCGTGCGGACGGTGCCGGTTGTCCCGTCGGCCGGGCTCAGGACCAGCTGGGCGCCGGAGACGGCGGTGGCAGTCGTGGTGAAGAGGTCCAGCCGCAGCTCCGGCCGGATGCCCGGCGTCCGCAGCACCGGACGGCCCGCGAGATGGTCGGCCAGCTTCTTGCTGCGGCGGGCGACATCGAGCGTGAGGTTGCCGTGCGGATCGGTGAAGTACGGGATGACAGCGCGCGCCGGGGACCCGAGGGAGGCGGGCAGACAGGCGGCGTCCACGCCTTCGGCACGGTCGGCGCCGAGCCGGGCCTTGCGGACCAGGCCCAGTCCGCGCAGTGGCACCCAGACGTCCCAGAAGCCGCGCGACACCCGCCCGCGGCCCTTGACCGCCTCGGCGGACAGATGGCCGCTGCCGTGCAGGACGACTTCGCAGACGTCGTCTCCGAGCTCTTCCGTCTTCCTGGTGAACGTCGCGGGGCAGGGCCACTCGACGGCCGTCTCGCGATTGCGGAGCGAGAGTTCGGCGGAGAAGCCGTCGAGGTCGTCGGTGATGTCCAGCAGTCCGCCGTCGGCCTGCAGCCCGTCGGCGAGATCGGGGTGCAGGTAATAGCGGCCCTCGCGGCGCAGCAGCCGTACCGGGGCCCGGTCCTCGCCGTGGACCAGCCGGGCGCTGACGGTGATCGCGATCCTGCCGTCCGGCTGCCAGGCGAATGTCTCCAGCTGTGCCGCCGCCGTGACGGACGAGGCGAAGCGCGCGATGCGGAGGAGACCCTGCCGGTCGTCCTCGCGCAGCAGTGTCGACCGCGCCCGCAGGACCGGACCCAGGCCGTCGTGCACTCCGTCGCCCATGAAGTCCGTGGCCAGCGGCCGGATGGCGTCGCACATCTCGTCGTAGAACTCCGGCTGGTAGCGCAGCACCGCCGGCTCGCTGAGCCGGCTGAGCATCTCGACGCGGTAGAAGCGGCGCAGCAGCCGGTCCCGGAATTCTCCCGGCTCCGTATGGGCCATGACGACGTCGAGGACCTCGCGGAGGTTCCCGTAGTAGCCGGACGGCACGATCCTCGTCGATCCGGCGTTCTTGCCGTCGTCCCGCTTCGAGTAGTAGTAGCAGGTGTACGTGCCCAGGATGGAGACGACCTTGGCCGGGAAGTACGCCTGCATCATGTAGAGCTGGTCCTCCAGGCGACGCTTCCCCTCGGGGTAGGCGATGCCGTTCTCACGGAGGAATTCCGTACGAAACATCTTGTGCGGTGTGAGGCTGTCGTACAGCGGGGCGTCGCGCAGGGTGCACTTCTCGCGATTCGTCTTGAACACGCCGTGCGGGACGCCGCGGAAGTTGCTGGCCACCTTGCCGATGACAATGTCCGAGCCGTTGCGTCGGCCCATGTCGTACAGCCGCTCCAGGGCGCCGGAGGCGAGATGGTCGTCCTGGTCCACGAACTGGACGTATTCCCCCTTCGCCTCGGCCACCCCGACGTTGCGGGGCTTTCCCGGCCAGCCGGAATTCGGGATGGTGATCACCCGGAAATGCGGATGCTCCGCGGCCAGCTGCTTGAGGCGGTCAGGAGTGTCGTCCGTCGACCCGTCGTTGACGAAGAGGACTTCGAACTCCCGCGCCGGTAGGGTCTGCCGCAGGAGCGAGTCGATGCAGGGTTCGATGAACCTGCCCGGGTTGTATACCGGAATGACGACACTTACTTTAATTGGCATCGCTACTGTCCCATGGCTGATAGAGGCCCTGTGAGCCGGCGGCGGGTGCGGGGCCGCGCGCTGCGGAGAACGGCGATACAGCACCGCCTGCTGTGCACCCTATCGACTGTTAGATGGACGGCGTGGCCGGATGGTTGCCCAGGGCGGTGGTCAATGATTCGGCCGCCGAAAGGCCCGTACGGATTTGCGAATCATTTGATCTGACCGCTTCCGCTCCGGCGCTCCTCGGGGTAACCGGTCTCCGCTCAATGACCGAAAAGGGAGAGTGGAGTCCGATTATCGGGAACGCCCGTTCGGTCCGCGCCCCATGCGGCTCGCGTACCCTGACGGCGAGCAGGCGGAGCCGACGGCGAGGACGGGGACAGTGCACGTGGCAGGGGCAAGACAGGGCGTGACCGAGGCGCGCAGGATCGTGGTCAAGGTCGGGTCCTCGTCCCTCACCACCGCGGCCGGAGGCCTGGACGCCGACCGGGTCGACGCACTCGTCGATGTGCTCGCCAAGGTCAGGAGCGGCGGCGAGAAGGAGATCGTCCTCGTCTCCTCCGGCGCCATCGCGGCCGGACTCGCCCCGCTCGGCCTGGTGCGCCGGCCCAAGGACCTGGCCAGGCAGCAGGCCGCGGCCAGCGTCGGCCAGGGGCTGCTCGTCGCCCGCTACACCGCCTCCTTCGCGCGGTACGGCGTACGCGTCGGCCAGGTGCTGCTGACCAGCAACGACACGAGCCGCCGCGCCCACTACCGCAACGCGTACCGCACCCTGGACCAGCTCCTGGAGATGGGCGCGCTCCCGGTCGTCAACGAGAACGACACCGTGGCCACCGACGAGATCCGGTTCGGCGACAACGACCGGCTCGCCGCGCTCGTCGCCCACCTCGTCCGCGCCGACCTGCTGGTCCTCCTCTCCGACGTCGACGGCCTCTACGACGGCGACCCCAGCACCCCCGGCACCACACGCATCGCCGAGGTGACGGGCCCCACCGACCTGGAGGGCGTCACCATCGGCAGCGCCGGAAAGGCGGGCGTCGGCACCGGCGGCATGGTCACCAAGGTCGAAGCCGCCCGGATCGCCACGGCCGCCGGGGTGCCGGTCGTGCTGACCTCCGCGAGCCGCGCCGCCGACGCCCTCGCGGGCCGCGACACCGGTACGTACTTCCACCGCACCGGACGCCGCTCGGCCGACCGGTTGCTCTGGCTGGCCCACGCCTCCACCCCGCAGGGATGGCTGACCCTGGACGACGGGGCCGTACGGGCCGTCGTCGAGCGCCACAGCTCGCTCCTGCCGGCCGGGATCGCCGCCGTCGAGGGCGAGTTCACCGCGGGGGACCCGGTGGAACTGCGCGACCTGCGCGGCCGCCCCGTGGCCCGCGGACTCGTCAACTTCGACGCCAAGGAGATTCCGCAGCTGCTCGGGCGCTCCACCCGTGACCTGGCACGCGAGCTCGGGCCGGCGTACGAGCGCGAGGTCGTACACAGGGACGATCTGGTCCTCCTGCACCACTGACCTGCCCCTGAATCGACTGAAAAGTCCGGACTTCCGGCGGAGACCTTCATGAAAACCGCCCCACGCCCGGCCCGGGACTGGTCAACTTTGTAACGGGGACACAGCGGGGTACAGCACAGCAACGCATTGACAGGAGGCCGCCGGTGAGACGAGCGCACCCGGGGGCGCCGCCCCGAGGAACGGGTGGCCGCACCCTGACCAGCGTCGGAGCAGGTGCCGGCTTCGACGGGAACCGGCCCGCGGACAGGGTCGTCGACAGGGCCACCGACGGAACCCCAGGCCCCGAGCCGACGGGAGCGAAGGAGGGACGCACCCAGTCGAAGCTGTGGCACATCACGCTCAGCGTCTCAGGCACCGAGACTCCGCTGAAGGAGGTCAGACGCGGTCTGGAACAGCTCGCGCACGACCACCCCTTCCTGCTGACCAGCCGGTACGCCAACGACCACGCGGAGATCCGCTACTGGGAGGAGGCCCGCGATCTGCACGACGCGGCGGCGGTCGCGCTGCGGCTGTGGGGCGAGCACCGCTCCAGCGCCAAACTGCCGCCCTGGGAGATCGTCGGCCTGGAGGTCATCGACCGGGAGACGTACCACCAGCGGATCGCCGAGGGATACGGGCCGCCGCCGGCCGCACCGGTCGGCGTCCACCCGTACTGAACCGGCCCGTTCTGGGACGGTCGTCTCGCATCACGGGATACGTGAGGGATGCCCGCAGTCTGCGCACTACCCTGCGGGCATGACCACGCTTTCGCCGTACGACAACATGTCCCCGGTCGCCCAGGCCGCCTACCGGGCACGCTCTGCCGCCGCCGACATCGCGCCACTGCCGCGTGCGGCCAAGGACGACGCGCTGCTCGCGATCGCGGACGCGCTGGAAGTGCGGACGAGCGAGATCGTCGAGGCCAACGCCGAGGACGTCGCCCGCGCCCGCGAGGCAGGCACCAGCGAGTCGATCGTCGACCGGCTCACCCTCACCCCCGAGCGGATCCGGGCCATCGCCGCCGATGTGCGACACGTGGCGGCCCTGCCCGACCCGGTCGGCGAAGTGGTGCGCGGCTCGACCCTGCCCAACGGCATCGACCTGCGCCAGGTCCGGGTGCCGCTCGGCGTCGTCGGGATCATCTACGAGGCCCGGCCCAATGTGACGGTGGACGCCGCGGCGCTCTGCCTGAAGTCCGGCAACGCCGTCCTGCTGCGCGGCTCGTCGTCCGCGTACGCCTCCAACACCGCACTCGTCCGCGTGGTGCGCGACGCGGTGGGAGGTTCCGGGCTGCCGGCCGACGCGGTGCAGTTGGTGCCGGGCGAGAGCCGCGACTCGGTGCGTGAACTGATGCGGGCCCGCGGTCTCGTCGACGTACTGATCCCGCGCGGCGGCGCCTCGCTGATCCGTACGGTCGTGGAGGAATCGACGGTTCCGGTCATCGAGACCGGAACAGGCAACTGCCACGTGTACGTGGACGCGCAGACCGACCTCGACATGGCCGTCGAGATCCTGATCAACTCCAAGGCCCAGCGTCCGAGCGTCTGCAACTCCGCCGAGACGCTGCTGGTCCACAAGGACGTCGCCGCGGAGTTCATGCCCCGGGCCCTGGACGCGCTGGCCGACGCAGGGGTGACGGTCCACGGTGACGAGCGGGTCCTGGAGTACGCCGACGGGTCCAAGGCCACCGTCGTGGCGGCGACGCCCGAGGACTGGGAGACCGAGTACCTCTCGTACGACATCGCGGCAGCCGTCGTCGAATCGCTGGACGCGGCGGTGGCACACATCCGGCTCTGGTCCTCGGGCCACACCGAGGCGATCGTCACCACCTCGCAGGCCGCCGCCCGCCGGTTCACCCAACTGGTGGATTCCACGACAGTCGCCGTAAATGCATCCACCCGGTTCACCGACGGAGGGCAGTTCGGTTTCGGTGCGGAAATCGGGATCTCCACGCAGAAGCTGCATGCCAGGGGCCCGATGGGGCTGCCGGAGCTGACCTCGACGAAGTACATCGTGACAGGTGACGGTCACGTTCGGTGATCTCCGGCCCCGGCGATTTTGCGCTCTCCCTGCCCAAATCGACCCGCCGGGGCTACGCTGAAGCTGTGCCGGACGACGTGGGGGGCAGGCCGTTTCCGGACGGCTGGGAGCCCGACGACGACCGCGGGGGCGCGGACGAGGACTTCGCCTCCGTGGTGTTCGACGAGGACTTCGTCCGGGCCGCCGAGTTCCATGAAGCCACCGCGGTGGAGCGGCTGTTGGCCGCTGCCGAGGCGCGCGCCGAGGCCGAGGCGGCCCGAGCCCGCGCAGGCGGCGGCCCCGGCGACGACGATTTCTTCGACGACGGGTACGGCCCGGGCGGCGACTACAGCCGCGGAAGCCCCTACGGCGACCCGATGGACCCCGACGGGCTGGGCGATTACGACAACAGCCCCTACGGGCGCCATGGAGGCGCCCTGCGTCCCTACCGAGGTGCCGCACGCTGGCACCGGCCGGTGGCCTGGCTGCTCGCGCTGCTGATGGGCATCGGTATGGTCGCGCTGGCCTTCAGCGCGGTCTACCGGGGCGCCTCGGCCAACCGGCAGGACCAGGTGCCGCCGCCCGCCTCGACCGGCGTGGACAGCGCGCCCGAGCAGAGGGCCGTGGAGTCCCGAACGGGCGGCGGACCGCTTCCCGGACGTCCGGGCGGCCCCTCGGGCTCCGCGGATCACTCCCGGCCGGCCGTCTCCGCGGTGCCCCGCACTCCATGACCTGAAGATCGCGTACGAACTTGACGCGCACCAGTGCGTTTACGCAGGCCCCCGCCGACCTACTCTGAAGGTATGGCAGGGAGTGGAGGCCCGCCCGAGGGGACACCCGAGGGGCTCCCCGGTGGCGGCGAGGACGAGTACCGATCCGTCGTCTTCGACGAGTCGTTCGTCCGCGCTGCCCGGCTCCAGGAATTCTCCGCCCAGGAGCGCATGGGCGAGCATGCCCGCGCCGTACGCAGCCTCCCCGCCCGGCACCTGCGCACCGGCTCCCGGGCCGTCCTGGCCCTCGTCGTCCTGATAGCCCTGGCCTTCGCCGCGGCCGTCTACATAGGCTTCCGGCACCCGTACCAGGCGCCCGCCGGCCGACGGGCCGAGGCACTGCGTTCGACCGTCATACCCCTGGCGCCCCGCGGCACCGTGCCCGGCGGCACGGCCGCCGCTCTCTTCGCCACCAGCCCCGCCGCAGAGTTCCGGACAGGTGCCTCAGGCATCAACTTCCCGATGGTCCGGCGGACGGACAATTTCTCGGAGAGCCAGGTGATCACCGCCCTGACCACGGCCAAGGACTACCTGGTCGTGTCCTCCCTCGACCCCGACGTCCTCACCGGCCGCGCGATACGGCCGGTGGAGCTCCTGCTCGACCCGGACCAGGTGAGCCAGTTCGACCGGAGCATGAGCCGACCGGACGACGACGGGCAGCACGCCGCGGCCGGCTGGCTGGTGCGGTTCGACCCGGCGAAGGTGGCACTGGCCGACCCGGGCATCCGGGTCCAGGGCACCCTGGCCTACTCGGAGGAGGGGACCGACACCCTGGAGGTGGTGTCGGACCACACCTTCACGTACGCCCTGCGCCCGGCCGTCTCCGGCCCCCAACCGGCAGGTGGCGTCTCCCTGTTCACCGTCCGGCGCGAGCTGCACTTCCGCTTCGACCGGGAGGACCTGCGGCTGCACCGGCTGGAGCTGCGGACCAGCTACGTCCAGGCCGGACCGCAGGCCTGCTCGGCCGACACCACCGGCGCACTGCGTCCGCTGCTCGCCGGCCAGCGGGCGGAATCCCGCGGACCGGCGGGCACCGACCCGTACGCCACGGGCAGGCCCGCTGCGGCGCTCTGCGGGACGCTGGAGCTCAGCGCGCACCCGTCCCGGGCTCCTGTGAGCTCTAGCTCTCCTGGTCTTCCGGCCCCGACCGCCGGGTCTCTTCGGAGCCACCCGTAGCGCCCCCCTTGCCGGCCGAGCCGCCGCCGGTGAACTTGTCGCGGAGCTTGCCGCCCAGGTCCCCGGCGCCACCCGCTATGTCGCCGACGAGCTTCATCAGCGGATCCTTGCTGGTGCGCACCGAATCGGCGTAATGCGAGGCGGACTCCCGGAACGAGTCCGTCACCGAGGTGTCCTTGTCCTCGTCGCGCCGCGGGTAGTGGCCATCCATGATCCGCTGGTAGTCGCGGCTCTCGGACCACTTCTTCAGCTCGGCCGCGCGCACCGTGGTGAACGGGTGGGAGCGGGGCAGCACATTGAGGATCTTGAGCACGGAGTCGCGCAGGTCGCCGCCCTTCTCGTACTCGTCCGCCTGGGCGAGGAAGGCGTCCACGTTCATCTCGTGCAGATGGTTGCCACCGGCGATCTTCATCAGGCCGCGCATCGACGCCTGCAGATCCTGGCCGACCAGCAGTCCCGCCCGGTCCGCGGAGAGCTCCGACTTGCGGAACCACTCGCGCAGCGCCGTCACGATCGCCATGATCGCGACATTGCCGAGCGGGATCCAGGCGACCTTCAGCGCAAGATTGGTGAGGAACAGCAGAATCGTGCGGTACACGGCGTGGCCGGAGAGGGCGTGTCCCACCTCGTGGCCGACGACCGCCCGCATCTCCTCCTCGTCGAGCAGCTCCACCAGCCCCGTCGTCACCACGATGATCGGCTCGTCGAGACCGATGCACATGGCATTGGGCTTCGGGTCCTGGGTGACGTACATCGGCGGGACCTTCTCCAGGTCCAGGATGTAACAGGCGTCGCGGAGCATGTCGTTGAGATGGGCGAACTGGGCGTCGCTCACCCGGACGGAGTCGGAGAGGAAGAGCAGCCGCAGACTGCGCTCGGGGAGCAGTCCGCTGAGCGCCTTGAACACGGTGTCGAAACCGCTCAGTTTGCGCAGGGCCACCAGGGCCGAGCGGTCCGCCGGGTGTTCGTAGGCCCGGGACGAGATGCCGGCGAAACGCCTGCGCTGCCTGCTCGGCACGTTCTCGTGACTCGTGTGGCTGCTGTCGGTCATGGATGGGCCCCCTGTTCGTACGAGACGTCGCTCGCCCCCTGGCACATCCCAGCGTAGGTGCTGGGGCTACGGTGTGCGGGGGGCTGTGGATAACTGAGGAGACGCCCAATATGCCGCACACCGTTGCTCTGCTCGCCGCCGCATCCGAGGACCAGGGCCCGGGCAACACCCTCCGGATCGTGCTGCTCGCGTCGCTCATCGGCGCGGCGCTGCTCGCGTGGTTCCTGCTCCGCGGATACCGCAACGACGACAACAACGACTGAGTCGGCGTGAGCGTGCCGGGAGCACCCGCATACGATGTCCGCGACGTCTTCCTTCCGACTCCCGATCGATAGGTCCTGCCGAAGATGAGCCTCACAAGCACCGCGCACCAGCTGGTCACCCTCGCCTCCGAGGGCGGCGAGGGTGGTAACCACGAAAGCCTCAACCCGTACCTGACCGGTGGCGGTGCGTTCGTCGTGCTGCTGCTCCTGCTGTGGATCACCACCCGCTTCAACCGCGACCGCTGAGGCCGAGGCGTACAGCTGTGCCAGTAGGCTCTGCACGCATGGGAGAGCAGGAAGTGCCTACTGGTGCCGCAAAACGCCGACTCGGCGTGATGGGCGGGACGTTTGACCCGATTCATCATGGACACCTGGTGGCGGCCAGCGAGGTGGCCGCCCGGTTCCACCTCGACGAGGTGGTGTTCGTCCCGACCGGGCAGCCGTGGCAGAAGAGCCACAAGAATGTGTCCCCGGCCGAGGACCGCTATCTGATGACGGTCATCGCGACGGCGTCCAACCCGCAGTTCTCGGTCAGCCGCAGCGACATCGACCGTGGCGGACCGACGTACACGATCGATACGCTCCGGGACCTTCGCGCCATCCACGGCGACGCGGACCTCTTCTTCATCACCGGCGCCGATGCCCTCTCCCAGATCCTCACCTGGCGGGACGCCGAGGAGCTCTTCTCGCTGTCCCACTTCATCGGTGTGACACGGCCGGGGCATGTGCTCACGGACGCGGGGCTGCCGGAAGGCGGTGTCTCCCTCGTGGAGGTCCCCGCGCTCGCGATCTCGTCCACGGACTGCCGTGAGCGGGTCGCGCACGGGGATCCCGTCTGGTACTTGGTGCCGGACGGCGTGGTCCGATACATCGACAAGCGCCAGCTGTACCGCGGCGAATGAGCCACGGAGAGGGGGAGCGGTGAACGACCGACAGAACCCGTACGACCCGTACTACCAGCAGCCGCAGATCGTCGGCTACGACGAGTACGGGCAGCCGGTGTATCAGCAGCCCGGGCAGCACCAGGAACAGCAGCCGCAGCAGTACGACCCGTACGCGCAGCAGCAGGGGCAGCAGGGGTACGGATACGACCCGTACGGCGGGCAGCAGTCTCAACAGCCGCAGCAGTACGACCCGTATGCCTCCCAGCAACAGGGCCATGGCTACGACGGGTACGGCTACGACACCGGTCAGCAGCCGGCCGCGGTCGACACCACGGCGCAGTGGAGCATCCCGCAGCAGGCTCCCGCGCCCGCACCCGAATCCGCCCCGCAGCAGCCGGAACCGCGATCCGGGTTCGACTCCGAGCCCGAGCCCGCCGTTCCGGAGCAGCGCCGCTCGGACCGCGAGTACGGCACCGGGCAGTTCTCCTTCATCGAGGAGCCCGACGAGGACTCCGAAGACGTCATCGACTGGCTGAAGTTCACCGAGAGCCGCAGCGAGCGGCGCGAGGAGGCACGGCGACGCGGCCGCAACCGGATGGTCGCGCTCGTCGTCGTGGTGGCCCTCGTCGTGGTCGGCGGTGTCGGCTACCTCTGGTCCGCGGGCAAAATCCCGGGCCTCGGCGGCTCGGAGGAGAAGAACACCGCGGCGACGGGTCCGCAGCAGCGCGATGTCATCGTGGTCCATTTGCACAACACGAAGAAGGGCGGAACCTCCACGGCGCTGCTCGTCGACAACGTCACCACCAAGCAGGGGACCACGGTCCTTCTCCCCAACTCGCTCGCCGTCGCCGACGACGAGGGCAACACGACCACTCTCGGAAAGTCCGTCGACGACGACGGTTCGACCGGCACCCGCGAGTCGATCGACACGCTGCTCGGCACCAAGATCTCCGGTACGTGGCGCCTGGACACCCCGTACCTGGAGAACCTCGTCGACCTGGTCGGCAACATCGAGGTCGACACCGACACCGATGTGCCCGACACCAAGAAGGACGCGTCCCCCCTCGTGAAGAAGGGCGAGGCGCAGACCCTGAGCGGGCAGATGGCCGTCGCGTACGCCACCTACCGGGGCACCGGTGAGGCCGAGGCGAAGCAGCTGATGCGGTTCGGGCAGGTCATGCGCGGCGTGCTGCGGAAGATCTCGGACGATCCGAAGGCCGCCACCGTCACTGTGCAGACGCTGGCGCAGATCCTCGACCCGTCGTTGCCGGAGAAGGACCTCGGCGCGTCCCTGGCGAAGCTCGCCGAACATGCCAAGATCGGCGACTACAAGACGGCGCTGCTGCCGGTGCAGGCCGACGGAACCCTGACCGACGCGGCCACCGAGAGCGTCGTCAAGGACATCCTCGGCGGCACGGTGAAGGCACCGGACCAGGACGCGGCCGTGCGGGTCGGGGTCAGGAACGGCACCGGGAACGCGGGCGGTACGGAGTCCGCCCGGATCGCACTGGTCAACGGTGGCTATGCCTTCGTCGGCGGCGGCAACACCGGTACCGCGGCTTCGTCCGAGGTCCTCTACCGTGATGCGGCCGACAAGGAGAAGGCGACCCAGGTCGCCAAGACCCTGGGCCTGCCGGTGAGCGCGGTGAAGCGGGGCAAGCCTGCCGCGAACGCGGATGTGTCCGTCGTTCTCGGTCAGGACTACAAGATCAAGTAGTCGGGCTCCATCTCCTGGACGATCTCCAGGAACGATCTTCAAAAGATCGCTGCGTGGGCTGTCGGCGGTCCGTGAGACCCTAGAGGTTGATCTGACCGCCGACGAAAGCCTGCTTGTGACCGCCACGGACCGCTCCATCGAGCTCATCAACGCCGCCGCTCAGGCGGCCGCCGACCGGCTCGCGCACGACATCATTGCGTACGACGTCAGCGACGTGCTGTCGATCACGGACGCCTTCCTGCTGGCCTCGGCCCCCAACGACCGCCAGGTCAAGTCGATCGTCGACGAGATCGAGGAGCGGCTTCAGAAGGAGCTCGGGGTCAAGCCGGTGCGCCGTGAGGGCGACCGCGACGCCCGCTGGATCCTCCTCGACTACGTCGACATCGTGATCCACGTCCAGCACAGCGAGGAGCGCGTCTTCTACGCGCTGGAGCGCCTGTGGAAGGACTGCCCCGAGATTTCGCTGCCCGAGGACGCCGTCAGGACCCGGGGGAAGGCCGAGGAGCACGCCCAGCTCACCGGCGGCGTGGAAGGTGACCAGAGCTGAACGGCAGCAGCAGCGGCAGGGGCCGCAGGATCGTCCTTTGGCGACACGGCCAGACGGCGTGGAACCTGGAGCGCCGATTCCAGGGCTCCATGGACATCGAGCTCACCGAGACCGGCGTCGGGCAGGCCCACCGGGCCGCCCGGCTGCTCGCCTCGCTGAAGCCCGATGCCATCGTCGCCTCGGATCTGCGGCGGGCGGCCGCCACGGCCGCCGAACTCGCCGCGATCACCGGGCTCGACATCACCCATGACGCGGGACTGCGCGAGACGTACGCGGGTGCCTGGCAGGGCCTCACCCACGAAGAGATCGTCGAGCGGTACGGCGAGCAGTACGCCGCGTGGAAGCGGGGCGAGCCCGTGCGGCGCGGCGGCGGCGAACTCGAGACCGAGGTCGCCGACCGGGCTGCCCCCGTCGTGCTCGAGCACGCCGCCAAGCTGCCCGACGGCGGCACGCTCGTCGTGGTCAGCCACGGCGGCACCATCCGCACCACCATCGGGCGGCTGCTCGGCCTGGAGGCGCGCCACTGGGAAGGGCTGGGCGGGCTCTCCAACTGCTGCTGGTCGGTGCTGGGCGAGGGCGCGCGTGGCTGGCGCCTGCTGGAGCACAACGCAGGCACCCTGCCCGAACCCGTGCTCGGCGACGACACCTAGGACGTCTCTCCGGGGCGCCTCACGGCGGTGCTCGGAGGCCCTCGCCGGGCGGCGTCGGCCGGATTTCACTTTCTGGCTGGTCACAGGCTAAAGTTCTTCTTGTTCGCAGCGCGGAAACGCAGAGAAACACAAGCGAACAGCGGGGCTATAGCTCAGTTGGTAGAGCGCCTGCATGGCATGCAGGAGGTCAGGAGTTCAATTCTCCTTAGCTCCACAATCAAGATCCCGTCCCCGGCAGGGGGCGGGATCTTCGCGTTCCCCCCAGGCGTTCCAGGATCCGTCTGTGTTCCCGCATGCGTGCCGCCACTCACCCTTGGCGGCGTCGGCGCAGCGCCGCGACCTGCTCCGCGCTCTCCTCGTCGGCGGGTGTGTACACCACGATCCGGCACTCCGGAAGCCCGTTGATGGACAGTGACACCGACGTCATCCGTATCTCGCGCTCCGTTGCCCAGTGACGGAACGTCTTCACCCGCGGACCCGGCGGGGCGACATCCCCGCTCCGCCAGAGCTCGGCGAAGTACGGACTGGCCGCGGAGAGTCGCTCCACCAACGACTCCCAGGCCGGCTCGCCGGTATGGCGCCCGTAGGCCCCGCGCAGCGTCGCCACCATGATCGGCAGCTCCTGGGTCCGGTGCACGACCGGGCACTCCTCCTCGGCCACCGTGAACAGCCCCCACAGCACGTTCCGTATCCCCGACTCCGTCAGCGCGGGCACGTTGAACAGGTCGAGGTAGGCGGCGTTGGTGGCGAGGACGTCGTACCTCGTGTTGTAGACGACAGCGGGATGCGGGTCGAGGGCGTCGATGATGCCCTGGATCTCCGGCCCGACCTCGATCGTGTCGGCCTGCCTGCCCGGTGCGTACGCCACCTCCGCCAGCTGATAGAGGTGTTCGCGCTCGGGGCCGTCCAGTCGGAGCGTCCGCGCCACGGCGTCCAGGACCTGTGGTGAGGCATTGATGGGGCGGCCCTGCTCCAGCCACGTGTACCAGGTGACACCGACCCCGGAGAGCTGGGCGACCTCCTCGCGGCGCAGGCCCGGAGTGCGGCGGCGCAGGCCCGGCGGCATGCCCACGTCGGCGGGCGTCACCCGTGCCCGGCGACTGCGCAGGAAGGCGGCGAGCTCCGACCGCCGACGACGGGACTGATGTCGGCGCCGGTCAGGCCGGTTCGGGGCCGGATTTCGCTCGTGGTCCTGCGTGTTCTGCGTGTCGTGCTGTGTCGTCACCGTCGTCACACCCCCATGGTCGGTGCCCCGCAGCGGAGTTGCCAGGTGCTGCCAGTACCAGCATCGGCGGGCTCTCGTTACCCGTATGAGGCCGGCGGCACGCTTCGAGTCATGACATCGACATCCGAGGCAACTCCACGTTCCGTACCCAGTAAAGACGGCACCACCGACAACGGCGTCACGGCCGGACGTCCCGGCCGGCTGCTCGCCCTGGTCCTGGCCGCCCAGTTCATGGCCCTGCTCGACACCTTCATCGTCAATGTCGCCGCCCCGACGATCCGCACCGAACTCGGCGCCTCCGGTGCCGGGTTGCAGCTCGTCGTGGCCGGTTACACCATTACGTACGCCGTTCTGCTGATCACCGGCGCGAGGCTCGGGGACCTGCTCGGCCACGGCCGCGCCCATCTGGCCGGGCTCACGGTCTTCACCGCCGCCTCACTCGCCTGCGGACTGGCCGCGGACACCGGACAGTTGATCGCCTTCCGGCTGATCCAGGGGATGGGTGCCGCGGTGATGATTCCGCAGGTGCTCAGCCTGATCCAGCGGCACTTCACCGGTGCGGCGCGGATCCGGGCTCTGGGCGCCTACAGTGCGGTGCTCGCCACCGGCGCGGCCGCCGGGCAGGTCGTGGGCGGGGTGCTGGTCAGCGCCGACCTGTTCGGGGCGGGTTGGCGACCGGTCTTCCTGGTGAACGTACCGATCGGGCTGGTTCTGCTGGGGCTCGGCCGACGCGTGCTGCCACGCGAACCGCGTGCGGGGCAGGCCAGGGAGGAGGTGCGGGCCCGCGGGCTCGACCTGCCGGGCCTGGTCCTTCTCACCGCCGCCGTCACACTGTTCGCCGTGCCCCTCGTCCTCGGGCAGGAGTTGGACTGGCCGGCCTGGTCCTGGGTCTGCCTGCTCGCCTCCGTCGTGTTCTTCGCCGGGTTCGTCGCGTACGAGACGCGGCTGGCCGCGGGCGGCGGCGCACCCCTGATCGCCCTCAGGGTGCTGCGTATTCCCCAAATCGCGTCGGCGGCGCTGCGGATTCTGCTGGTGATGGCGATCAACGCGGGCTTCCTCTTTGCGATGACGCTGCACGTCCAGGGCGGTCTCGGCTACTCGGCGCTGCGTGCCGGGCTGATGTTCGCACCGACCGCGGTGGCCTTCGGCGCGGTCGGGCTGACCTGGCGCCGGTGGCCCACAGGTCTCCAAAGGGTCCTGGTTCCGGGCGGGTTCGTCCTGGTGGCCGCCGCCTCGGTGGGGGTCGGGCTGGTGATGCGCGACGGCGGGGACGGTGGATTCATGCTGTATGCGGCTTTGATCGTCATGGGGATCGGCATGTCACTGGGATTCAGTCCCCTCCTCACGCATGCGCTGGCCGACGTGCGGCCCGAGGACGCCGCCGACGCGAGTGGTGTGCTGGTGACCGTCACCCAGCTGGGTCAGCTCATCGGTGTCGCGACGTTCGGCACGCTGTACGTCAACCGCCTTGATGCGCCAGGGGCGCACGGGTTCGGCCATGCGCTGTGGGTGTGCGCCCTCGCGCTGTCGGCGGCCGCGATCGTGGGCGTGTCGGTCGGTCTCGTGAGGCGTCGGCAACGGGTCGATTCTCGGCAGGGCTGACCCCCTTGCGGGGTCATGGCAGAATCGGACCGCCGGAGGGGGCGACGGACCGAACGGGAGGGAGCGCGATGCCTGCGAGCCGCCACGAGGTCGCGGACCTGCCCCTTGTTCCCGGAGTCCCCGAAGAGAACGGCGGAACCTCCCGCATGTGCACAGCCCGCGGCCACGGCCGGAGCTGATCCATGGGTGCACACAGGCGGAAGTGCGACTGGTGCGGCAGCGGTACGCCCATTGTCCGGGACATGGATCCGATCAATGCCGAGTACCAGTACTGGTGCGAGGAGTGTGCGCGGGCGCTGATCATAAAAGGCGACCCGATCGAGACGTACCGGGAGCTGGAGGGGGAGCCGATCTACGGACGGCTGCTGGAGGAGCACTGCACCCTGAAGCGCTTCTACTCCTTCGCGACCGCCTGAGCGCCGCGGCACACAACCTTGCCGAATTGGGGCAAATCGGTTCCTGTGGGAATCGATTTGGTGGTGGGCCGGGGTGACCGTGTAATGTTCTCGATGTCGCCAGGGAGACCGGGCGGAACACAGCACGGGGCTATAGCTCAGTTGGTAGAGCGCCTGCATGGCATGCAGGAGGTCAGGAGTTCAATTCTCCTTAGCTCCACAGGGAAGTAACAGGAAGCGGGTCATCCGAATCGGAT
>NZ_JBHVEE010000050.1:0-62218 GCF_042802415.1 Streptomyces sp. NPDC057486
GCCCCGCCGGGCAGGTCCACCGGATTTTCGCCGAGCCGGTGTGACGAAAGCCGGTCCTGTGGTCAGCGGACCAGGGTGACCTCCGGGGAGGTCCAGATCTGGGTGCCCGGGGACTTCTGCGGATCGCCGAGCGCCTTGTCGAAGACGAAGCGCAGCCGATATGTACCGGCGGGCGCCGGGGTGCCGTCAGTACGCGTGGCGTCCCAGCTGTAGAACGCCATCCCGGTGCCCGCGCCTGAATTGCGGGTCACCCACGACGCGTCGTACGGGGTGTCGATCACCTCGTCACGGGCGTCGAGGACCTGGAGCCGCATCCGCTCCAACAGCGGGAAGCCGTGGGACAGCATGACCCAGGCCTGGTCGTTGGCCGTGGACGCGTCGGTGAGGTCGACGGTGGTGGGCACATTCTTGCCGAAGGTGAAGTAGCCGGGACGAAGCGCCGGATTGTCCAGCGTTTTGTTGACCGAGGTGAAGGTGGGGTTGATCGCCGACACCGCGTCGAAGTCGCCCGCCATGCCCAGATACGGCACCCGGATCTCCGGAGCCGTCGAACCGGACCGGGTGAACTCCACCCAGCCACCGAACAGGGTCCCTTCGGTGACGCCTTGCGGCTGCCTGATGTGCACGGTGACGGTACGGCTGCCGTGCGCGGCCACGGTGATGCTGTCCTGGCCGTCGACCCGGGCGTCGCCCGTGGCGTCGGTGGGCTGCCACTCGCTGGTGTACGGCGGGGCTGCCGAGACGGCGGCGGTCTGCCCGATTCGGTAGGTCACCGGGTGGGCGGTCGGATTGTGGACCGTGATCCGGCGGGTCCGCTCCCGGCCTTCGAGGTCGCCCAGGGCGAGCTCGGACGGCGTTGCCGTCAGGGTGTCGCCGGAGACCGACGCCAGTGCGGCGACCGCGTCGACCCGGCCCGCGCCCTGCTGGGCGACAGGCTGTCGGCCGCGCTCGTGATCACCGGTCATGGCGAGGGGGGTGGCGGTGTTCTGCAGCGCGGTCTGCACCTGGGCCGGGGTGAGGTCCGGGCGGGCCTGGAGCAGCAGGGCGGCCACTCCTGCGACGTGCGGGGACGCCATCGAGGTACCGGACATGACGCCGTACCAGTCCTGGGCCGGGGGAAGCGCGGAGAGAATGTACCCGCCGGGAGCGGCCACGTCCGGCTTGAACTCCAGTTCATTGCCCGGGCCCCAGGAGGAGCCGGCGTCCATCAGCCCGGCGGCGTCGGCGGTCATCGGCGCGCCGGCATAGGCACCCCAGGTCAGCTCGGTCCCGGCCGGAGCGGCCTTGATGCGCTCGGCGTCCCGTGCGCGGATCCCCACCACGGGGATACCGATGGTGCCGCAGCAGGGTGAGAACGGCAGCGCGTCCGGGGTGCCCGACGGGTCGTAGTGGACCACGGCGACCGCACCCGCGGCCTCGGCGGTGCGGGCCAGGTCCATCACCCGGCAGTTGAAGACGTCGGTGCCGGTGTACGGGGCGAACAGCGCGATCTTGCCGTCGAGGCTGCCGGCGGGCAGCGGGGTGCAGCTGGACGCCATGACGGCCACCGGGTGGGCGCCGGTCACGGGAGCCGCCGGTGCCCGCCCGGAGTCCAGGTACGGCACGGGGGCCGTCGAACCGTCGTCGAGTGTGAAAGCGAGGAACGGGTAGCGGCTGCTGTATGTGCTGCCGACCGCGATGGCCCTGTCCGCCACTGCGGGTGCCGCGGCGTTGAACGGACCGGCGTAGCCGTTCCCGTTGGCGACGACGGTGGGAACGCCGGAGTCCACCAGGCGGTTCACGGCGAGCGACAGCACGCTGCTGCTGCGGTTCCCGGTCGAGCCGAGGCTCATGTTGACGACGTCCACCCCGTCGGCGGCGGCCCGGTCCAGTGCGGCCAGGATGATGGCGTCGGTCGGGGTGTTCTTCGTACCGAACACCCGGTAGGAGCGCAGCGTGGCGTCCGGGGCGACGCCCTCGATGTGCGCGTCGTCCCCGGCGACGATGCCTGCGACGTGGGTGCCGTGCCCGGCTGCCGGGCCGAACCTGTCGTCGTACGGGTCGGCGTCCTCGTCCGCGAAGTCGTAGCCGCCGACCACCTTCGCGTTGGGGAAGCCTCCGCCGCCGAGCGCCGGGTGGTCGTACGCGATGCCGCTGTCGATGATGCCGACGGTGACTCCCTTGCCCGTGTAACCCAGGCGATGGGCCTGCGGGACGCCGGTGAGGTCCGTGGCCGTGACGATTTCGCGGCCCGAGGGGGCCGCGTCGCCGGACCGTGCGTCATGGCCCGCCCGGGCAACCGCCTTTGCGAGGACGTCCTTGGGCACCGGGGTGGGCCGCTCGGGCATCTCGTACGTCACCGGCTCGGTGACCTCGGCCACTCCGGGGAGTTCGGCCAGTCGGCCGGTCTGACCGGCGGGCACCTCGACGAGGAGACCGTTGACGACCTCGCGGTACCGGCGTTGCACGGACAGCGCGATGCCCGTGTCGTGCGCGGCGTCGACCAACGTCCGCTGCGCATCGGAGACCGTACGGCGTGCGGCTGCCCGGTCCTTCGGGGCGGCCTGCTGCGCGGCCGGGGCGCTGTCGAGAGTGACGATGCGCGTCACCGACGGGCCGGACAGGTCGTCCGAGTCCGCGTGCGCCAGGTCACCGGGCAGGATGAGCGAGACGAGAAGCAGCGCGGACGCTGCGGATATCGAGTGTCTGTACACGACGGTCGATCAAATGCGACCGGCCCCCCAAGGGCAACAGTCACCGTGTGTCGTGTTTTCGCCATGGCGGAGAGTCGACGCCGATCATGTGGCTCACGAGCCTTCCTCGGTCTCCGGGCGGCGATGCACCGGATCCGGACCGGTCCGTCACCGTGCCCCGGCCGCTGAGGCTGCTCCGGAAGGCCGCTGAACCGCCCGATCGGGCCGCGTCCGCTGCCCCGCAATCGCACCGGGCCCGTGCCTGCGCGATCACGTCCTTGCCGCCGGCTGCGACAAGGTGGTGACGGTCACCCGGTGCGGGGCTCGGCCAAGTCGGCGCGGAAGGAGTAGACGTCCCTGTTCGCGCACAGCACGAGGCGGCCGTCGGGGGTGAATTCCAGGGCGCTGATCCTGGCCGGGTCGGGCACGGTGAAGGTATCGACGGGGATGTCGGCAAGGCGGGGCGGCCCTCGTGGTGGCCCACCGCGGCTGCCGTGGCCCAGCGCGGCCGGTGCCGGTCCATGGGGGTGCCGCTCGCCAGGTCCCATGCCTCGGCGGGTCGGTTGACGGCGTGGGTCAGGACGAGGGTGCGGTCGTCGGCAGCGGCGGACGTGACACCCGTGAACGTGCCGACGGCATCGGTGACTTGGGGCGCGGCAGGGGCGCCGGTGTCCATGTCCCAGAGCCGTAGCGTCGTGTCGTTGCCCGCCGTCACCACCACGAGTCCGCCGCGGTGGCGTACGCAGGTGACGGCAGCGATGGCATCGGTGTGGCCGCCGCTGGGACCGCCGGGCGGCGAAGCCAGGTCCCACAGGTGCACGGACCCGTCGGCCGCGCCGGTGACGGCGGTGGCGGCGCCGCCGGAGGCGAAGGTGTGGAGCGCGGTGACATGTCCGGTGTTCGCGGATGTTCTCGGGGAGTTGGCGCCGATCGGTCGCCGGGGTGCGGACGAGGCGATCAGGCCGCGGGTCATCAGGTCGAGCAGGTGCAGCGAGCCGTTGGCGCAGCCGAAGACAGCGGTGGGCCGCCCGCGGAGCTCGATGCAGGAGATGGTCATGGCGGGTGACGGCGGGACGAACGCGTGCACTTCGCGCGGGCGCAGGCTGCGCAGGGACCACATGCGTACGGCGTCCCGGTCGGCGGTGACAGCGACCGGCAGCCCGTGCACGACGGCGCAGCCGACCGCGTACAGCGGCGGACGGCGCGGCTGAGGGGCGGAGCTGACGGTTTCTCCGTCGGCCGGGTCCCAGAGATGCAGGCTGCCCCTGTGGTCCCCGGCGACGACCACGGCCCGCTCCGGCACCGTGGCCGGGGGCGTCGCTGTGGGGTTCGCGCCCACGACGGCGGTCGCCAGGCCGCCGGGACAGCCTTCCTGAAGGAGGAGGCGGTGCGGCAGCGGGGCCGCGTCGGCGAGGTCCCAGGCTCGAAGGACGCCGTCGTCGGCGGCGCTCACTGCGACCCGGCGGCCGCGCAGGTCGCGTGGGGCGAGGCCGGTCACGGGCGCCGGACGCTCGTGCGCCGAGGCGGTACTGCTGGTGAGGCCGGTGGTGAGGTCATGGACGCGAACGGCGCCTGACGCGGTGCCGGAGACGAGGAGGTCGTGGCCGTGGAGCGTGGTGGAGGTCAGGGCCGTGACACGTTCCGGCGCGGCGTGGATCGGCAGATCGAGCGGTCGGCCTGTCGAGATGTCCCAGGCTCGTATCTCCGGGCCGTCGGCCCCGACGACTGTGCCTCGCCCTCCGGTGCCGACGGAGCCGACGGCGACGACGGGGCTGCCGGGGCCATCCGCGACCGGCTGAACGGAGAGGGTGGCCGGGGAATGGCCGGCCGCGGCCCAGACCGGTTTCCAGCGCCCGGCCCGGCCGCCCGCGTTGAGCGCGCCGAGCAGGGCGGTGTGCCGGTGGCGAGCGGCGTCGCAGCCGAGAATGTGACGACGGTCCTCGGGTCTCAGGTGCCGATGCCGGTCCAGATGGTCGCGGTAGACGGTCGCGGCCAGTCGCGCGTCGTCGGAGCGCAGCCCGCGCAGGACCGGGGCCAGCCCCTGGGGATGTGCGTGGACCCGGGGGCGCGGAAGACGTCTCCGTAGAAGGCGACGTCGATGTCGTGCGGGGCCGGGGTGCGGCCCGTGATGTCGCCGGCGGCGACGGCCAGCTCGACTCCGTCGGCGAGCGCGGCGGCGACGGGTTCGCGCAGGGTCCGTCGTCCGAGGTACTGCTGCCCCACTCCGTGAACCACTACTACCTGCGCCACGCGGCCCCCTCGTTCCCGTCAGGTTGTGGCCCATGATTCTGCAGGAGGGTCGTACGGCGCACCGGTTGAGGCGTTTCGGTGTCACGACGGCTGAGGCGCGCGTCCGCCACGCGCGCCCCGCGTCGCCGCTGTCCGCGCCGCAGGGCGATGAGCCGTGCGCCGAGGGCGGCCCCGGGGGCGCTGTATTCGGTCATGTCGCCCTGCGGGGCGGCGGCCACGGTGGCGGCATGGCCGGCAACGCGCCGTCGTCGGTGGAAGCCGCGGTCGAGGAGGAAGCCGTCCCGCCGGTCGGTGCGCATCCTGCCGAAGTCGTGGCATGCCGGGGCCGCGTGCGGCCCCGGCATGCAAGGGAGCGCGACGTGTCGCGCGTGCCCGTCCGGTCCGCGGGAGCCCACCCGGTGGCGCACGATGGAAGCAGGGCCCGAGCCAGATCTCGTCGCCGCCGACCGGGAGTGTCTCCACATGTCCCGTACATCGCATGGCATCCACCGCGCGAAGCCGAGGCTGTGTTGCATCGATCGACGGAAAGCAGACGATAGGTTACCCAATGGGCATACATAGCTAGAAAGTGTTAGGAATGTCGACATGGTCGACCATTCCGACCGATCCCGGAGCGGATCGGCTCGGTCACTGAGTGGCAAAGGACCGCGAAGCGTAGCCGGGCAGGTGTTCATCCTGCAGGCGGTGGTCATTGTCCTGCTTGTGGCGGGCGCGGTTGTGGCGCTGGTTCTCCAGTCGTTCCATGATGCCGAGACGGAGGCGGAGCGCCGTTCGGTGGCTGCGGCAGAGACGTTCGCGCACTCGCCGGGGATTGTGCAGGCGATCCAGTCCCCCGATCCCTCCAAAGTGCTGCAGCCGCTCACCGAGGTGGCGCGGAAACTGGCCGGCGTCGACTTCATCGTGGTGACGGACGCACATGGGATTCGTTACACACACCCCCGTCCGGAGCTCATCGGAAAGCAGTTCGTCGGCACCATCAAACCTTCGCTGTCGGGCCAGGTCCACGTGGAGAACGTCCAGGGGCCCCTTGGCCATGAAGTCCAGGCGATCGTCCCCGTCAACGCTCCCGACAAGACCGTCGTGGGCCTGGTGGCGGCCGGTCTCAAGGTCGAGAACGTCTCCAACGCGGTCGACAAGCAGCTGATGTTCATCTTTGTCAGCGGGGCCGCCGCGCTGGGCCTGGCCACGGGCGGGGCGGCCCTCGTGGCCAAGCGGCTGCGAAGGCAGACCCACGGGCTCGATCCCGCCCAGATGACCCGCATGTACGAGCACCATGACGCGGTGCTCCACGCCGTCCGGGAAGGGGTGCTCATCGTCGGACACGACGGTCGGCTGCTGCTGGCGAACGACGAGGCCGAACGGCTTCTCGATCTGCCGCCCGACGCCCAGGGGCGGCCCGTCAAGGAACTGAAGAGCCTCGACCCGGCCACGGCGGAGCTGCTTGTCTCCGGTCGCGTGGCCACGGACGAGATGTACTTGGCCGGGGATCGCATGCTGGTGGTGAACCAGCGGCGCACCGCCCGTAACGGAAGCCCCCTGGGAACGGTGGCGACCCTCCGCGACTCCACCCAGCTCCTGGCACTGACGGGCAAGGTGGAAACGACGAACGAACGCCTCAGGCTGCTGTACGACGCGGGGGTGGGCATCGGCACGACCCTGGACGTGACGCGCACGGCCGAGGAACTGGCCGAGACGGCCGTCCCCCGGTTCGCGGACTTCGTCACGGTCGACCTCGCCGCCCCCGTCCTGCACGGGGAGGAGCCGACCGGCACGGCTGTCGGCCTGCGCCGCACCGCCGTCAGCGGCATCCGGGACGACCACCCCCTCTACCCGTGCGGCGCGCTCATCACCTTTCTTCCCTCCACGCCACAGGCACGCGGATTCGCCACCGGCCGGTCGGTGGTGGTGCGCGATCTGTCCTCCGCACCCGAATGGCGTGCTCAGGACCCGGAACGGACAGGCAACGTCGTCGACTACGGAATCCACTCACTCCTCACGACGCCGCTGCAGGCGCGGGGCGTGGTTCTGGGCCTGGCCAACTTCTGGCGCTCACGGGAGACCGGAGCGTTCGACGAGGAGGACCAGTCACTCGCCGAGGAACTGGTCGCCCGTGCCGCGGTCAGCATCGACAACGCACGCCGGTACACCCGCGAGCACGCCCTCGCGGTGATGTTGCAACGCAGCCTGCTGCCGCGCGCTCTGCCCGAACAGAACGCCCTGGATGTCGCCCACCGCTATCTGCCCGCACAGTCCGGAGTCAGCGGTGACTGGTTCGATGTCATTCCGCTGTCGGGCAACCGTGTCGCGTTGGTCGTCGGCGACGTCGTCGGCCACGGGCTGCACGCCGCCGCCACCATGGGACGGCTGCGTACCGCGGTGCACAACTTCTCCACGCTCGATCTGCCGCCCGATGAACTCCTCGGCCACCTCGACGACCTCGTGGACCGCATCGACAAGGAAGAGGGGAGCGCGGACGTCGGTGCAGGCATCGTGGGAGCCACGTGCCTGTACGCGATCTACGATCCGGTCGCCCGGCACTGCACCATGGCCCGCGCCGGACATCATCTCCCGGCGCTGGTCCACCCCGACGGCAGCGTGGAGTTCCCCGAGCTTCCTGCCGGGCCGCCGCTGGGGCTCGGCGGCATGCCGTTCAAGACCGCCGAACTGGATCTGGCCGTCGGTGCCCAGCTGGTCCTCTACACCGACGGGCTGATCGAGGACCGCACCCGCGACATCGATGTGGGGATGGAGCTGCTCCGCCAGGCCCTTGCCCACCCCGGCCGTTCGCCGGAGCAGCACTGCCGGGCGGTGCTCGACGCACTCCTTCCCACGCAGGCCAAGGACGACGTAGCACTGCTCATCGCCCGCACCCGCGCGCTTTCCGCCGACCAGATTGCCGAATGGGACGTTCCGCTCGATCCCGCCGCCGTAGCCCCGATACGCGCCGCCGTCGCGGAGAAGCTCGACGACTGGGGCCTGGCGGAACTGGCGTTCACCACCGAGTTGATTCTCAGCGAGCTGATCACCAACGCCATCCGCCACGCCTCCGCGCCGGTCCGGGTGCGGCTCCTGCGTGACCGCAACCTGATCTGCGAGGTATCCGACGGCAGCAGCACCTCACCCCATCTGAGGTACGCGACCACCATGGACGAGGGAGGCCGCGGACTGTTCCTCGTCTCGCAGATCGCCGCGCACTGGGGCACGCGGTACACCCACGAAGGCAAGGTCATCTGGGCGCAGCAGCCGCTGCCTCGATCCGCCCGGGGCGCGAACGACACGAACCCGTCGCCGGCTTCGTCGTCCTGATCACCAGACGCGGCGGGCGCGGCCACCGGCCTGCCGTCGACCGGCGTGCACCGCCCCGGGGCCTCTCGGGTGAAAGTGCCTGACCCAACGCTCCCGCACCCCCGCGATCGAACGCTTGTGCCGGTCCGTCGACGGGGTCGTCAGCGTCGACCCGTCCCTCGGCCACACCCACGGCGAACTGCTGCTGCGACCGGAAAGGTTCGCTTCCCGGCAAACCTTTCCGATCGCAGCCCCGGCGGCGGATCCCGTCCCGACATCCCAGCGATCGTGGCCAACGGTGAGCCGCCGCTCCGCGCGAGGGCGGAAAGAGCCCATCCGCTTCTCGCGGATCCCGATTGTGCGGTGCACGGCCGCCAGCCGCTTCTCCGCATCCTGGTGCGGACTCTTTCCGTCAATTTCATGAAAGCACCCCGGGTGGCAGGCCACCACCGCCCGGTCGGCCTCGTCCGGGTGTACCGGAGCGTCGACGGAGTGGTGAACGTGGCCAATCGGCTCACGTACGAGCAGGACGACATGTCGGTCGACGCCCGGGAAGCCGCAGGGCGATAGGAGTGGACGGGTGAGACATCGAGACATTGGCGAGCTGATGACCCGCGAGGTCGTGACGGTCCCGGGGAATGCGGCGTTCAAGGACATCGTGCGCACACTCACTGAGCACCAGGTGTCGGCCGTCGCGGTCGTCGACACCGTGGGGCACCCGCTCGGAGTGGTATCGGAGGGCGACCTTCTGCCGAAGTCGGCCGATCAGGGAGACTTCCTGCGGTCCCTTCCGGCTCCCGAGCCGCGTGAGCGGGAGAAGGCGGAGGGCACACGGGCCGAGGAACTGATGTCGGCGCCCGCCGTGTGCGCCAGGGCGGACTGGACCGTGGCCGAGGCGGCCCGGCTCATGGAGGCGCAGAGCGTCAGACGATTGCTGGTCGTGGACGAGGCGGACACATTGGTGGGCATCGTCAGTCGGCGCGATCTGCTGAAGATCTTCCTGCGCGACGACGAGACCATCCGCCACGAGATCACCGGCGACGTACTCGACCTGACCTTGCACCAGGACCCCGGCGCCATCACCGTCGAAGTGACCGACGGCCGTGTCGAACTGAACGGCTCGGTGCGGTTCAAGAGCCTGATCCCGGTGATCGAACGGTTGTGCCGCACCGTCGACGGAGTGGTTCACGTGGCGCAGCACCTCGGATACGCCGTCGACGACGCATCCCTCCCCTGACGTGCGGCGTTCTCGCGGCACCGGCGGTCCGCGACCGCTGCTCCCGGGATGCATGCGCGGATCGATCAGAGCGCACGAGAACCCTTCCGATGCCTCGCCCCGGGCTCCGGCCGTCGCCGGTGCCTTCGGTCTGCCCGCCGTGACGCTCGGGCCCGCCGGGCACCACGCCGATCCGGCCGGTCCGCGCGTGTTGCCCTGCGTCGTGCTTCGCGGCGCAGCCACGCCTGCCTGCTCGCCGTCCGTCCACCTCCTCGACTCGGCGGTGGTTCATCGACGGTCGGGTACCACTGCGACAGGACAGCTGGAGTGGTGGAGCGCCGTGTGGGCCGTCCGGCCGAGCTGCAGACCCATGCGCCCCTTGCGCCGCGATGCACCCACGACCAGGAGGTCGGCGGCGGCGGAGCGCCGGACGAGAACTTGGTGGGCCGGCCCCTCGACAGTGGAGCGGGAAACCACGACGGCCGGGTTCTCCTCGATCGAGGCCTCAAGCGCTTGGTCGAGCTCCGTCGCCGCCCGCATCTCCCAGGTGAGGGCGGGCGGAGATTCCTTGGCGCGCGGCAGGCCGACCGCTTCGGACGCGGGGCAGCGCCAGGCGCGCACTGCGTCGATCTCACAGTGCCGGGTGGCAGCCTCGCGGAAGGCGAACCTCACGGCAGCCGACCCGTGGGCCACGTCCGCGACGCCGAGCAGGATGCGGCCGTGCGCTCCGGCTGTTCCTGCCGCGTCGCCGCGTACCACGACGACAGGGCACTGGGCCCGGGACGCCAGTGCCAGACTCACGGAACCCAACAGGAGCTCCTTGAGCTGGCCCCGGCCCCTGGAGCCGACGACCAGCATCGCAGCCTCGTGTGCCTCGTCGAGCAGCGCGTTGACCGTGTCCTCCGCCAGAACCTCGGTGGTGATCTTCAGATCCGGATTACGCATGCCTGCGCGCGTGACGGCGCTGGCCACGATGGTGTCGGCCAGAACCTGCTCGGAGGGGCGCTCGACGCCCCGATGCAGACCTGGCCCTTCGTAGCGTTCCCATCGGGAGGCGTAGACCACTCTCAGCGGAAGGCCGTGACGGGCTGCCTCCTCCACGGCCCAGTCGACCGCCCGCAAGCTCGAATCCGATCCGTCCACGCCCACGACCAGGGGCTGCTCCATGGTCCCCATCGCCTCTCGTCCCGTTGTCGTCGGATGCCCACGTCGCCGCCGTGCCATCCCCGTGTCCCAGGCGGGATGATCAGGACCCGATCCTGGACATTCGACCTAATATTCGTATTAAACGGTGCGATCGATATATACCCCTCAGGAGGACCTGACGTATGTGTTCGGTGTGGATCCACCCCGCTGCCCCGGCTCCCACATGTTGCTGACTTTCCCCCTCCGCCTCGGGTCCTGCCGTGCAGCGCGGCGTGACGACAACCCGAATGCCCTGCCCGCTCCCTCAGCAGGGCGCAGACTCCTCATGCGGGCAGTCGGCGGCCCGCGCGGGCGACCGCCGAAGCCCGTCTCGCATGTAGGGCCGATCGGCCCCCAGGTCTCCCCCGTAGAGCCCCTGGGGACCACAGATCTTTCGGCGCAGGCTGTTCTCAGTTCCGCCGGAGGAAGCGATATGACGGCAACCGGGTCTCGACGGGAGCCTCGGCGCGCGGATGGGACGACCCTGTGGATCCCCACTGGTGGGACCCGCACGCAGTACAAGGACGCACAGTGCCACGAGGAGCACAGCTCAGGCTCAGGCACTGCCGACAACGATCTCAAGATCCGTGCCGCCCTGTGGAGGAGACCAGATCATGACCACTCCAACCATCCGGTCGCTGGGCACCAAGCATCGAGACCGGCTCATGCAGTTCGCCCGTGAAGTGTCGTTCCCGGAGGGGACACGCATCTTTGAGGAGGGGCAGAGGGCCGACCACTTCTGGATTGTGCGGACCGGCACCGTCAGCCTCGACTTTCGGATGCCGAAAGGACCGCCGGCGGTCATCGAGTCACTCGGGCACGGAGAGCTGATCGGCTGGTCATGGCTGTTCAGCCCTTATGTGTGGCAGCTGGGAGCCGAGGCGATGACGCCTGTGCGCGCCTACGAACTCGATGCCGCGCAGGTGCGCCACGCCTGCGACCTGGATCCGGAACTGGCCGCCGCCGTGGCCCTGTGGGTCGGCCGGGTGATAGCCCACCGACTTCAGTCCGCCAGGGCCCGTCTGCTGGACCTGTACGCACCGCACGGAAGCGGACTTCCCCATGTCACCTGATCCCCCGTCCCGGCCGGACGGGCCCCGGTGAGGAGATCACCATGCCTCATTCACCGCACACGGTCAGCGATGTCATGACCCACACCGCCATCGCGGTGGGAGGACAGGCCAGTTACAAGCAGATCGTCGAGCTGATGAAAGAGTGGAGGGTGAGCGCCCTTCCCGTACTCGAGGGCGAGGGACGAGTGATCGGCGTGGTCTCGGAGGCCGATCTGCTCCCCAAGGAGGAGTCCCGGACCGACGACCCGACCCGGCCGGAGCTTCCTCTGACCGACCGGGTGAAGGCGGGCGCCGTGAGCGCGAAGGAGCTGATGTCGAGCCCGGCAGTGACCGTTCATCCTGACGCCCCCATAGCAGAGGCGGCACGCATCATGGCCCAGCGCCACCTGAAGCGGCTGCCGGTGGTCGACGCGGCCGGACTGCTCGAGGGAATCGTCAGCCGCAGTGATCTGTTGAAGGTCTTTCTCCGTTCGGACGAAGACCTTGCCGACGAGATCCGCCGCACCGTCACGGACTTGTCCCACCCCGGAGGAGCGGTGACCGTATCCGTCGTGGACGGAGTGGTCACGCTCGGCGGCTCGGTCCGCGACCGGACGCTCGTCCCGTTGCTGGCCCGAGCCGTCCGAGCGGTCGAGGGCATTGTGGACATCCACCTGGACCTGAACCGGACCACGGGTTAGGGGCTGATTCTCGCCGACGCCGGTGGGCTCGCGCATTGTGACAACCAGTCGCGTGGAGCCCGTTACCGAGAGGCGACCGCCCTTCGCGAACTATCCCGCGCGGTCGTGGCTGCGGCCCGCAGGGTCAAGGCCTGCGGGGCCCAGACATTGGCGCGCCGACCGTGACGGTCGGGGATCTCCAGGGACTGGATGATCCCGCCGTAGGACAGGACCTTCACACGGGTCCCGCCGTTCTCCAGCGTCCACCGGTACACCTTCGTACCGTCGGCGAGTCTGCCGAAGAGCTCCTTGATCGGCACTCCCTGCCGGCCTGTTGCGTGGGCCGTTCCGACCGACGTGCTCGCTGCCAGCCCGGCGGCCGCGGCCGCCGCTATCACCGTGCGTCTGCTCGTGTCCATGTCGTGCGGCTCCTTCCCGGAGGTTACGAACCGACCTTGCGCTTGTTCCACACGTCGAAGCCGACCGCCGCCAGCAGCACCAGGCCCTTGATGACCTGCTGCCAGTCGGAGCCGACCCCGACGAGGTTCATGCCGTTGTTGAGCACGCCCAGCACCAGCCCGCCGATGATCGCGCCCAGCACGGTGCCGACGCCGCCGCTCATGGACGCACCGCCGATGAACGAGGCCGCGATCGCCTCCAGTTCGAAGTTGATGCCGGCCTTGGGCGAGGCGGCGTTGAACCGGGCTGCGAAGACCAGACCGGCCAGGGCGGCCATCATTCCCATGTTCAGGAAGACCAGGAAGACGACCTTCCTGTCCTTGACACCGGACAGCTTGGCCGCCGGGAGGTTGCCACCGATCGCGTACACATGACGGCCGATGATCGCGTTGCGCATCACATAGCCGAAGCCGACGACCAGGACACCGAGGATCAACAGCACCACCGGTGCGCCGTTGTAGCTGGCCAGCAGCAGGGTGACGGTGAGGACTGCGGCGATCAGCGCGGTCAGCTTGAGGGCGAACAGCTTGGCGGGCAGGACGTCCAACGCGAACTCCTGCTGCCGCTTGCGGTCCCGTACCTCCTGGTAGACCACGAAGGCGATCAGCGCGAGCCCCAGCAGCAGGGTGAGGTTGTGGTAGTTGGTGTCCGGTCCGACCACAGGCAGGAAACCGTTCGCGACCGTCTGCAGGCCGTCCGGGAACGGGCCGACCGTCTGGCCCTTCAGAAAAATCTCCGTCAGCCCTCGGAAGAGGAGCATTCCGGCGAGGGTGACGATGAACGACGGTATGCCCAGATACGCGATCAAGTACCCCTGCATCGCTCCCGCGACGGCACCGAGCAGCAGCACCAGGACCACGGCCAGCGGCCAGGCCATCTTGTGGTCGACCATCAGCACCGCGGCCGCCGCTCCGACGAAAGCCGTGAGCGAGCCGACCGAGAGGTCGATGTGGCCGGCGATGATGACGAGCATCATGCCGATCGCGAGGATCAGGATGTAGCTGTTCTGCAGCACCAGGTTGGAGACGTTGCGCGGCAGCAGCAGGTCGCCGCTGGTCCAGACGGCGAACAGGACGACGATCAGGCCCAGGGCGATGAGCATGCCGTACTGGCGCATGTTGCGGCGCAGCCCGTCCAGCATCAGCTGCAGGAGGCCGTCCCCGCCCTTGTCCTTGCCGCCGGACGGGGCCGCCGTCGGGGTCTTGGCGGTCAGATTCGCGCTCATCGCTCTTCCCTCTTGTCCTTGGTCATCTGGCGCATCAGCACTTCCTGCGTGGCCTCGGCCCGCGCGACTTCTCCGGTGAGCCGGCCGGCGGCCATCGTGTAGATGCGGTCGCACATACCGAGCAGTTCGGGGAGCTCGGAGGAGATGAAGACGACCGCCTTGCCCTCGGCGGCCAGCCTGTCGATCACCGTGTAGATCTCGTACTTCGCGCCCACGTCGATACCCCGGGTCGGCTCGTCCAGGATCAGCACATCGGGCCCCGCGAAGATCCACTTACTGAGGACGACCTTCTGCTGATTGCCGCCGGACAGCCTGCCGACCCGTTCGAAGACGTTCGGCGCCTTGATGTTCATGCTCGTGCGGAAGCCCTCGGCGACCTTGCGCTCCGCGTGCTCGTCGACGATCCCGCGGCCTGCAACCTTGGGCAGGGCGCTCAGAGTGATGTTGCGGGTGATGGTGTCGATGAGGTTGAGCCCGTAGTGCTTGCGGTCCTCGGTGACGTACGCGATGCCGTGCGCGACCGCCTCGGGCACGGTTTTCGTACGGATCTCCTTGCCGTCCTTGAGGACGGTGCCGCCCGCGTAACGCCCGTACGTACGGCCGAACACGCTCATCGCGAGCTCGGTGCGGCCCGCGCCCATCAGGCCCGCGATGCCGACGATCTCGCCCCGCCGCACCTGGATCGACACCGAGTCGACGACCTTGCGCTGCTGGTCGATCGGGTGGCGTACGGTCCAGTCGCGGATCTCCAGCGCCGGGGCACTGCCCGCCTCCGCCTCGTGCGGGGTGCGCTCGGGGAAGCGGTGTTCGAGGTCGCGACCGACCATGCCGTTGATGATCCGCTCCTCGGTGGTCCGAGCGGCCTTCACGTCCAGGGTCTCGATGGAGCGGCCGTCGCGGAGGATGGTCACCGAGTCGGCGACGCGCGCGATCTCGTTGAGCTTGTGCGAGATGATGATCGAGGTGATGCCCTGGGTCTTCAACTCCAGGATGAGATCGAGGAGTTTGCCGCTGTCCTCGTCGTTGAGAGCGGCCGTCGGCTCGTCGAGGATCAGCAGCTTCACCTCCTTGGAGAGCGCCTTGGCAATCTCCACGAGCTGCTGCTTGCCGACGCCGATGTCCGCGACCCGGGTCTCCGGGTGATCGCCCAGACCGACCCGCCTCAGCAGCTCGGTGGCGTGCCGCAGGGTGTCGCGCCAGCTGATCACGCCGTGCTTGGCGTGCTCGTTGCCGAGGAAGATGTTCTCCGCGAGGGAGAGGTAGGGCACGAGGGCGAGCTCCTGGTGGATGATCACGATGCCGCGCTGTTCGCTCGCCCTGATGTCCTTGAAGTGGCAGGGATCGCCCTGGAAGAGGATCTCCCCTTCGTAACTCCCGTGCGGGTGCACGCCGGAGAGGACCTTCATGAGGGTCGACTTGCCGGCTCCGTTCTCCCCGCAGATGGCGTGGACCTCGCCCTGGCGAACGGTCAGGGAGACGTCGGAGAGCGCCTTGACGCCGGGAAAGGTCTTGACGATCGAGCGCATGTCCAGGACGGGTCCCGCCATGTCGTGCCTTTCTGATCTGCGTTGCCGCTACTGATGGGACGGTGAGACCTGCTGGGTCACTTGAGGTCGTCGGCCGTGTAGTAGCCGGTGTCGATGAGTTCCTTGGTGTAGTTGCTCTTGTCGACACTCACCGGCTGCAGCAGGAACGAAGGCACGGTCTTCTTCCCGTTGTTGTACGAGGTGGTGTCGTTGATCTCGGGCTTCTTGCCGCTCAGCGCCGCGTCCACCATGTCGGTGGCGACCTCGGCAAGCTTGCGGATGTCCTTGTAGACCGTCTGGTTCTGCTCGCCCTTGATGATCGACTTCACCGAGGCGACCTCGGCGTCCTGGCCGGTGACGATCGGCCACGGCTTGCTCGCCGTGCCGTAGTGGTCGGAGCGCAGCGAGGACAGAATGCCGATCGAAATGCCGTCGTACGGCGAGAGCACCGCGTCCACCCGGCCCGAGGTGTACGAGGACGTCAGCAGGTCGTCCATGCGCTTCTGTGCGGTGCCGCCGTCCCAGCGCAGGGTGGTGACCTGATTGAGCTTGGTCTGGCCGGACTTGACGACCAGCTGCTTCTTGTCGATGTACGGCTGGAGGACCTTCATCGCGCCGTTGAAGAAGTACTGGGTGTTGTTGTCGTCGTTGGAGCCGGCGAACAGCTCGATGTTGAAGGGCCCCTTCTTGCTGCCGTCCGCGAGCCCCAGCTTCTGCACGATGTAGGTGCCCTGGAGTGTGCCGACCTTCTCGTTGTCGAACGAGGCGTAGTAGTCGACGTGGTCGGTGCCGAGGATGAGTCGGTCGTAGGAGATCACCGGGATATGAGCGTCCGCGGCCTGCTGCAGCACGTTGTTCAGCGACTTGTTGTCGATGGCCGCGATGACCAGGGCTTTGACGCCCTGGGTGATCATGTTCTCGATCTGCGAGACCTGGGTGTCGGGGTCGTCCTCGCCGAACTGCAGCTTGGTCCTGTAGCCGGCCGCCTGCAGGTCCTTGACCACGTTCCTGCCGTCGGCGATCCACCGCTCGGAGGACTGTGTGGGCATGGCGATGCCGACGGTGCCGCCCTTGGCGCTCTCCGCACCGGTGTCCTTGCTGCCGCCCGAACTGCTCTGACCACAGGCGGTGAGGGAGAGGCACAGGGTGAGGGAGGCGACAGCAGCCGTCGTCAGGGTACGGATTCTCATGGTCATCAGTCCTTGTCGGTCTCGTCGTCGAGAACAGGGAAGCGGCGAAGGGTGCCCGGCAGCCGGGAACCGAGCGGGGACATTCCGGCCTCGGCCCCGTGCCGGGCCAGCAGGTCGAGCGCAAGACGGCCGCGGCGGACGCGTTCGCGCGCGGTGTTGAGGGTGTGGTCGCGCAACTGCGCGCCGTACGGGTAGATACCGGGGGACCTGGAGAGCCCGAACTTGAGATAGATCGGGGCGCCGCGCCTGATCAGCTCGGCCGCCTCGTACATCCGGACATAGCCGCCGAGGTCGTCCGGAGCCTCGATGTAGAGGTCCATGGGGGTCGCGGAGGCACGCCGGATCTCGGTGAAGTGAGCGAGCGTCAGGTCGGAGGGGATGTTGATCGAGTCCGCGCCGAGTTGCTCGTACACCGCGTAGGAGGCCGGGTTGACCGGCCCGATCAGCGCGGAGACCTTGAAGGTGGTGTCGGCGGGCAGCACGCCGCGTGCCCGCAGCCGGTGGAGCGTCCAGAGCACGCCCTCATCGGCGACGAGCAGGCAGGTGACGCCCAGCTCCGTTGCGCGCAGGGCGTCTTCGACACATCCGGCGAGCGCGTCGTGGCCGCGGGCGCGCAGGCCGGCGCCGCCCGAGTCCGTACGCGTGGAGCCGCCGATGTCCCAGGTGCCGCGCGGCCCGGTGAACAAGCAGAGCTCGATGTCGCGCTCGGCGCAGGCCTCCACCATCTCGGTGATCTCGGCGTCGGTGAGCATCCAGACACCGCTGCCCTGACTGATGCGGTGGACGGGGACATCGAGGCGCGAGGACTCCTTCAGTACGACGGCGAGCGCCTCGGGGCCCTCCACCGAGGGGATCTCGGTGCGCCAGGTGCCGCCGTCGGGAAAGGCGTGCGGGGAGGAGTCGGCAGGATTGTCTGCGGGTGCGGCGAGGCCGAGCGCGGCGAGGGCGGATTCGCCGGGACGGCGGGCTCCTGAGGCAGTGGTCACGTGACCCCCCATGATTGTTCGATATTTCGTACACGGTTCGGAAACAACGGCGCGGATCTGCCGCGACGAGCAGAGCGGGACCGCACCGACCTCGGGGTCACCCCTGCCCGCCACCTCGATGGCAATCGAGAGGTCCCAGGGTCAGTTCATGGGCGACAAGCGATACAGGCCCGATCGGGCCGAGTTCCTCCGACGCCGAAGACACCCTCGTCGGTGCGGAGCAGCACCCACGCGCGGACCACTGGGCGTTCCGGCGACGTGGGTGGCGATTCCCCTCATGCGCAAGGCAGTTACCCCCGAAGCTGTTCGGCATTTCGTCACACGTTCGAAATGCTGGCGTGAACGTAGTCGCGGACGGCATGCGTCGTCAATGGCCCTGCGCCGGTCGATTTCATCGATACGGCGGGGTGTTGACGAGAGGCGTACGGGACGGCAAGCTCCCGTCAGTCGCCATGACGACAAGCGTCCGAAATCTCGAACCCGTATATCCGGCACTGGCTCGAGGATCACCACGTATGACCGATCACCCCATGAGCCGCCGACGAGGGGACGGGCAACAGCGCCGCCGACACCTCGGGCAACGGCTGCACCCTCACCCTGACCGGCGCGGCGGCCTGGGGCGCCACCGAGGCCGGCGGGGTGGGCGGTGGCGTGATCACCGGCATGACCTGCACGGCCCCTGGCGCCGTCACGCCCATCGCGGACTGTGCCCTACAGAGAGAGCTGCAGTCCACGGTCCGGACGACAGAAGCAATCAACGCCCCCACGGCAGCGACGCGCACAGTCAGCGGCAGCAGCCGTCCGCGTGGTCTCAGGGATTCGGTGAGTGGTCGTCGAGATGCCTGCGGGCCTCGACGTAGGTCTGGGTGTCGATCTCGCCGGCGGCGTAGCGGCGGTCGAGGATCTCCCGTGGCGTCTCGCGGCGCTGCCCACGGTCGCCATTGCCGTAGTGTCCTGGGGAATGGTGGGTGAGGCGGATCGCCGCCCAGACAACAAGGCCGACCAGAGCTATCCAGAGCAACGGCATGAACGCCATCCAGGCCCAGCCGCCACCGTTCCAGTAGATCACCGTCCCCACCTCCCCTGGGAGGTCGTCCGCTCCTCCCTTCAAGCCTTGTCCGGCTGAAGGGGCGAGGCCAGGGCCGTTCAGCCCCGTGTCCTGGTCCGGTCGGCACCGTTGCGACGTTTCAGCCGGCCGGTTCGGTCCGCCCTTCGCGCACGGGCCGTGAACGTGCCCCACTCGCAACCCGATTGGGGTGCCCGCCCCTCGCTGACGCGGCCTGTCCCGATGAAGGCCCGGGTCCAGGCAGGGAACCGGCGCCGATCCGGTCGTCGAGAGATGTGCAGTCAGCGCGTCCCGCTGTCTTCCTCACTGCTCATTGCGGCTCACTCGTCGCCTGCTTGCGGTGCCGCGGGATCAGCTCGACCGGGCAGTTGGCATGGTGCAGCAGGCTGTGGGTGACCAGGCCGAGCGTCGGGCCGAAGCTCCCGGGCGAGCGCCGCCCACCCATGATCAGCAGATCCGCGTGCCGAGTCGCCTCAACCAGGACACCGGCGGCGGACATGCTCTTCTCCGCATCCGCCTCCACGGTGAGTCCCGGGAAGTCGGCACGGATACGGTCCGTCACTCCCATCAACGTGCGAACGTGGTTGCGAGCCATCTCGTCCACGGCGTCGAGCATCGTCACGACATTTCCGACCGACTCCAGCACGTTCCATACGTGCACAAGCCGCAACGACGCCTTGCGCAGCTCCGCCTCTTTCGCAGCGTGGCGTGCGCAGTCCACGTCGTGCTCGTCGTGGATGGCGGCCACCACAACGTCTGCCGCGGGAGCACCTTCGGTGCCGCGCACCACGACCACCGGCGTCCTGGCCCCCGCGGCAACCTTCAGGCCGACCGAGCCGAGCAACAATGAGTTGAAACCTCCGAGACCACGGTTGCCCACCACGATCGTTCCGTGGTTTCCCGCCGCGGTGTGCAGGCTCGCCACCGGGTCACGGCGGCTCAGCTCCTTCGTCACGGTCAGGCCGGGGTAGCGCTCGGACACCGTGGCTGCGGTCTCCTCGAGAAGATCTCGACCCGCGTTCCGGACCTGCTCGATGGTTTCCATGGACGCGTAGATCATCCGGCTGTCCGTATCGGCCGCGTAAACGAGGTGCAGAGGGCGATCACGCCGTCGGGCTTCCTCGGAGGCCCACAGCACGGCCCGCATGGCGCTCTCGGAGCCGTCCACCCCGGCCACGAGTGCTCCGAGGACCGGGCCACCCCTGTCACTGGCATTCATGGTTCCTCCTCACCGAAGCTCCCGGTGCACCTCTCACCCTGGCACCGCGGCCCCGCGCCGCGAGAGGGCCGCTCAGGACCCCGCGGGGGCCGAAGGTCCCTGTCGGCTCCTCCCCCCGTGTGCTCCTCCCGCACCATGGCGTGCCCGAACGACCCCGGGTGAGGCCCGTTCGGCCCTGCTTTCGGTGTCGCGATCCAGCAGATCCTGAGTTCGGGACGAGAACGGGCGCCATGCCCCGGTGAATCTCTGAGAATGGGCAGGGGGTTGCCTCCATGAAGCACATCACCGTGGGAGACCTGATGACCGACGAGGTCGTTTCGGTCGTCTCCGCCAACTCCTTCAAGGATGTCGCGAAGTTGCTCGCAGAGCACAACATCAGCGGACTCCCCGTGCTCGACAGCGAAGACCGGGTGGTCGGTGTCATCTCCGAGAGCGACCTACTGGTCAGACAGACGGGCACCGAGCCCGCCACCGGCACCTCTCCCGAGGGCGCGGGCCGGCCGGTGGCCACCACTGCGGGAGAGGTGATGTCGTCGCCGGCGGTGACCGTCCTCGCCGACGAGACCGTGAGCGGTGCCGCCCGTCTGATGAAGCGCCGCGGTCTGGAGCGCCTCCCCGTCGTGGACGAGGAGGGCCGGCTCATCGGCATCGTCACCCGCCGCGATCTGCTGGGACTGTTTCTGCGACCGGACGCGGAAATACGACGCCGTGTCGTCGAGGACGTGCTCGTCGCCACGATGGGGCTGAGAGCCGATGTGGTCGCCGTCCACGTGGTTGACGGCGTCGTCACCCTCGAAGGCGAGCTTGAGAGGCAGAGCGAGATACCCGTCCTGATACGTCTCACCGAGCAGCTCGACGGGGTGGTCGCGGTGATGCCCCATCTCACCACCCCCTTCGACAACGATCGGCTCCGTCCTTCGGAGCGGACTGCCCACCCCATGTGGTGACCCGCGAATCGCCCCCCAGCTCGACCGGTGGGGGTGACGGGGCAGGATCAGCGGATTGCGCGCCGCGGGGCCGGGGCCGGAGCGCTGCGACGGTGCTGGGCGGGCCGCACCGCGCCCACCGGATGCCCGCGGGCCCCCGCGCCCGGACCCGAGCCGAACGCCATTTCCACACCCGTCCTTCGCGCAGGACCCGGAAGGGGCCCTCCCCCACTGCTCGTGATGTCCCGCGCATGTGCCCGAGGGCCGAACAGCCCCCGGCGAACCCCGGAAGGCCCTACCCCCTGCGCATGCCGGTGCCCACGCTCGGAGTACGGACACCCCTCCCCGGGAGGAAACATGCAGCACCTGCGCACCGTCAACGACATGACGACCCACGCTGTGGTCGCGGTCGACCGCGGAGCGGCGTTCCCGAACATCGTGGAGTCCATGCAGCAGTGGCGTATCGGCGCGCTGCCGGTCGTAGCGGACGACGGGTGCGGCGCCGGTGTGTTCTCCGGGGCGGACCTGCTGCCCAGGGCGCAGGGGGTGGACGTGCCGCGCTCCGATACGGCCGGACGGCTCATGACCGCGCCGGCGGCAACGGTGACGCGCGACGGGACCCTGGCCGGCGCCGCCCCCGAAGCCGTGGACGTCACGGTTCGGGTGAACGCCGACAATCCCCGCGAAGGTGATCGCCGATGAGGAATCGCAGTGTCGCGGATCTGATGACGCCCACGGCCGTCACCGTCCAGCGCGGCACGGGTTTCAAGGAGATCACCAGACTTCTGGACGAGTTCGACATCACGGCCGTGCCCGTACTGGATGACGACAGGCACCCCGTGGGCGTCGTCTCCGAGGCCGATCTGCTCCGTCGCCGCAACGCCGGAAGTGGTACGCCCACCGCCGTCGATCTCATGTCCAGCCCTGCCATCACCGCCCGCCCCGACTGGAGTGCGGTCCGTGCTGCTCGTGTGATGGAGGAGCACAGAGTGAAGAGGCTCCCGGTCGTCGACGCCGAGGACAGGCTGATCGGGGTAGTGGCCCGCAGCGACCTCCTCCAGTTGTTCCTGCGAAGGGATCGCGCGATCCAGGAGGAGATTCTCGAGGATGTGCTGACCTGCGCACTCGGGCTCAGCCCGTCTGCTTTGACGGTGGAAGTAGCCGATGGTCTGGTCACCCTCAGCGGCACCGTGCCCCGGAGCAGCCTCGTTCCCGTCATCCTGCGGATGTGCCAGAGCGTCGACGGCGTCGTGGATGTGATCGATCGGCTCGACCACGAGCAGGACGACCTGCCGGACGCCAGATGAGAGTACAGGGCGGCAGGCGCGCTGCGACGAGCCCCGTGTCCGCGTGTTCGCATCCGTAGGAGACGAGTCGTCATGAACCACAGCATCGTCGTCGGTCTGGACGGGTCGACGGAAAGTACCGCAGCGGTTCACTGGGCCGCACGCGAGGCGCTTCTGCGGGACGCACCGCTGCATCTTGTGCATGCCGCGGATTGGTCGTCCCCCCTCGGTGTGCCGGCCACCGGCACTGCCGCCGGCCGTGAGTGGGCCGAGGCGCTCCTGCGTGACGCAGTGGACGAACTTCGCCGCCTTCATGACCGACTGGAGGTCCGGGCCCGGTCGATCGACGGCCGGCCGGCAGTCTCGCTCGCGACCGCAGCGGCCTCGGCGGACATGCTCGTTCTCGGCTCCCGGGGGCTCGGCACACTGACCGGGTTCGTCCTGGGTTCGGTCGGGATGCGCGTCATCGTCGCGACCGAGCGACCCGTGATTCTGGTACGTGCGCACGAGGACGCCCTGCCACACGCCGAAGGCCTTCACACGGACCGGGACATCGTGGTCGGGATCGATACGGGCCGACCGTGCGACGCACTCCTGGACTTCGCCTTCGAGGAGGCATCACGTCGGCGATGCACTCTGCATGCGCTGTCGACCTGGATGTTTCCGCCCCTCGCCGGGTACGGCGCGGCGTACAGTGCGAGCCTCCATGAGCAGATGGCCGACAGCATGACCGTCGGCCTGGACGACAGACTGCGGCCTTGGCGCGACGCGTTCCCCTCCGTCGACGTGGTCGCGCGGGCGACGGTCGGCCACACGGCGGAGCAGCTCGTGGAGACCGGAGCCGAGGCGGGTCTCGTCGTCGTGGGGCGTCGGGTCCGTCAGTCCCCCGTGGGCGCGCACATCGGGCCCGTCGCCCACGCCGTCCTTCATCATTCCCGTGCGCCCGTCGCCGTCATCGCCCACCGGTGAGGAGCGGCATCTCCTGCCCTTCGCCGACCCGGACACGTGGCGTCGGATCACCCCGGCGGCGGGCCCCCTCCTGCGCTGCGCAGAGAGGCCGCGCGGGTCGGTGCCGAGTTCCCGGCGCAGCAGTGGAATCGGCTCCGGCGGGTCCCTGCTCGGCATCGGAGCAGAGGCGGTGGTCCTGACCCTGGTGGAGCCGTCAGTCGGTGGAGCCGTCAGTCGTCATCGGCCCCCGAGTCCCGGCGCAGCCGGCCGGACCAGCGCGGCTCCACGCGCTCCCACTCCTCGTCCCAGTGGGCAAGGCTCCGCGTCTCGACGCGGCGGAGCCCGAGGCGGACAACCAATCCGGCGGACAGCGCGACCAGGCCCATGGCACAGGCCCCGGCTGCGGCGGCCTGCAGGGCTCGATCCCCACGGGAATGCGGGGCAGCCGAAATCCTGCCCGAGTCATCCACCCACAGCGTGACCGTCCGGCCCACTGGCGTGTTCGGGGTGACCGCGATGGTGTCCGTATGCGGTACGGAGGCGGGATACTCCCAGAAGGCCCGAGCCGTTGCTTCCGAAGCCCCCGCAAACCGGGCAGGGAGTCGGCCTTCGGCCTTGCTGACCGTTGTCGCCGTCACCTGGTGGCGGTGTCGAGCCTCCTGCTGAGCGGTCACGCTGTCGGCGTCCCAGACGTTGAATCCGACAGCAACACCGCAGAACACTGCCGCCAGCGCAAACACCACGGAAGCGGCGAGCCAGCGGCTGCGGACACGGTCGGCAGTCCGCCGCAGTGGATTCCGGCGGCGCTCGAACGGTCGTCGTATGCGGCTCCGGTGCCGCTTCCTGGGCCGCATGGGCTCGGATCCGGGCGAGTCGGCCTGGAACATGTCGCGCCTCCGCCCTGTGCCGTCGCCGTCCCCGCACGCAGCGGTGGGTTCGGCACCCGGGAGATGAGCTCTGGTCTGGACCCCCGGAAGGGTGCGGAATTCTTCACCCCGGCCCGTTCCCGTGCGGGGTGGACCCCACCCCGGCGGGTCACAAGGGCGCCCGCACGGCGAGGCTGCCCTCCTCCTACGCCTCCTCGACGTGACATCGCGTGCTCCACTTCCGTCGCCTCGGGGGCATCACCACCACCATCGATGTCCGTCTTCAATTTCGCCCGGCAGGGCACTCTCCCGCTTGGGGCCAACGGGCCCCTGCGGGGGCCGTCCGGCCCCCCTCCTCGCCGGTGGACCTCGGCGGATGCGCACCGTCGTCGTCCCGGCACTCGCGATCGATCGCACCGAGATCGGCACGCCGGAGGCCACCTCATGCCGTCGTCGCCTGTCCGCGGCGCCGCGGCGGGACGGATGCGGACATGGGTCGTCGGGTCCCGCCGGAGACCGAACGGCCCTTGTTCGAACCTTTGGTCGAATGAGCCCGTGAACCGTCGAACCAGCGGTCCGGGGCCCAGGAGACGTCATGCCACGCAACTCGCACATCGTCGGCGATGTCATGACACGCGGCGTGATCGCCGTCCGTGATGTCACCAACCGGCACCGGCCCGGAGGGGCCGCCGATGGTGGGGGGGCTCAGTCCTGACGGCCCTTCCTGTGACGGCGGGCGGGGCGTCGGCCCGACGGCAGATCGAGCCATCGCACCGTGCCCGGGACGATCATGTGGGTGTGGCCGCCCAGGACCAGCCGGACGGCTGGGTGGTGCGAGTCCGATATCGCGATCCGGAGCCGCTGCGCCCGTATACCCAGGTCCACCTCGTGCCCGCGGAATCCGATGCGTACCCCGAATTGCGAGAGCTGGGGAAGCGGGGCCGGGGAGAGCCGGAGTGCGTCGTCACGCGTCTCCAGCCCGGTCATTCCGCGCTGCACGAAATCGAGGGTGCCGGCCATCGCCCCCAGATGGATGCCTTCCGCCGTGGTGCCGCCCTGGATGTCGGTCACGTCACCGGTCAGTGCCTCTTCGCAGTACGCCCACGCCTCCTCGCGGTGCGCCCGTGCCAGCACCCAGGCATGAACCAGGGAGCTGAGGGTGGAACCGTGGCTCGTACGCGCGAGGTAGTAGTCGACGGTGGTGCGCCAGGTGTCGTCGTCCAGCGCATGTCCGAGACGCTGGAACAGGCCACCGAGTTCTCCCGGTGAGAACAGGTACCCGAGCATCAGCACATCGGCCTGCTTGGATGCCTGGTAACGGTTGACCGTGTCGCCCTCCGCCTCGAGGATGCGGTCGAGCCGCCGGATGTCGCCGTAGCGCTTCCGGTAAGCGGCCCAGTCGAGTTCGTCCAGTTCTCCGTATCCGGCGAACTGGCTGATGACTCCACGGTGAAACGGCACATGCAGCCGACGGGAGACGTCCTCCCAACGCTCCAGCTCCGCGGGGTCGAGGCGGATGCGCTCCAGCAGGAGCTTCCTCCGGTGTTCGGGCAGGTCGTGGTACAGCTCCGTGGCCCGTGCCAGCACCCAGGCCGCCGTCACGTTCGTGTACGTGTTGTCGTCTATGCCCGCAGTCCCGGCCCCCGGATAGGCGTCGTGGTACTCGTCGGGGCCGACCACACCGCGGATACGGTACCGGGCCGACGACGCGTCCCATGCGGCGCTGTCCGCCCAGAACCGGGCGATCTGCAGCAGCATTTCCGCGCCCTTGGAATGCAGGTAATCCGTGTCCGCGGTGGCCTGGCAGTACTGCCACACGTTGTAGGCGACAGCCGAACCGACGTGGTGCTGCAGACGTGAATGGTCGGGCAGCCAGCGCCCCGAGCGGGGATTGAGATGGATCTCCTGGGTCTCCTCCCGGCCGTCGTCGGCACTCTGCCACGGGTACATCGCCCCGGCCCGTCCCACCTGTTGTGCCGCGCGGCAGGCCGCGGTCAGCCTCCGGTGGCGGTAGTCCAGAAGTCCCCGGGAAACCTCAGGGAAATGCAGACTCAGGAACCTCAGCACGAAGAGTTCGTCCCAGAAGACATGACCCCGGTATGCCTCTCCGTGCAGTCCTCTCGCCGGTACGCCCACATCGAGCTCTGCCGTGTGCGGGGACAGCGTCTGCAGCACGTGGAAGAGGTGAAGTCGCAGAATCCTGCCCGCTTCGCCCGGAACCTCGATCCGGGTCCGCTGCCACAGGCCGGCCCACGCCCGATGGTGCGAGGCCAGCAGCTCTGTGAACTCCGGGGCCGTTCGCACCCCGGCCACGGCAGCCCGCAGCGGGCTGCCGATCGCCGGGTCACGCGATGTGTAGAGCGCCACCGTCTTGTCCACGACGGCGTCGCATTCCGGATCCAGCGGCAGCACCAGTGTCTGGAAGACCTTCCGTGGGGTCTGCCGAGGACGGGGACGCCGCCCGGACTCATCGGGCTGCTGCCGCGCAGGACCGCCCGACGTGGCCACGATGCGGGAGGCCAGCGCGAAGCCGATGTCCGACTCCGCGGTGCGACATCCGAGCCACACCACGTCGTCCTGTTCCGTTCCGGTCGACCAGCCGGTCAGATGACAGTCCGACAGATCCCGGTACCGCGCGACACCGGCGTTCCGGATGTCGCCGTCGATCGCCGCCTCCACCTCGACCGCCCCCACCCACCCGGCCGCGGTGAAAGCCGTGTGCAGGGCGGCGAGATGCGGGTTGCCCATGTGTACCAGACGGCACTGCTCGACAGACAGGCGCCGACCTGCCTCGTCCTGGTAGACGGACCGGCGGGTCAGCGTGCCGCGGCGCAGATCGAGCGTCTGCCGGTGTTCCGCGAGGTGTTCGTGGTCCGGTGACAGCCACGGTCCGGGGCCTGTGCCGACCGGGCGGATGCGGTAGCGCAGCGGCAGCCAGTTCGGCAGGTTGACCAGGTCGGCGTTCTCCACCTGTCGGCCCCGGACCGACGAGGTCAACCGGTCGTAGCAACCCGCGACGTAGGTGCCCGGGTAGTGGAACCTGCCGGTGACGGTCTCGGATGCGGCTCCACGGGTGGCGAAGTACCCGTTGCCGAGTGTGCACAGCGCCTCGCGCAGCCGCTCCGCCTCCGGCTCGTACCCCTCGTACAACCACTCCCAGGCCCCCGCCATCAGTCGTTGCCGATCAGTAGTTCACCGGGATCGGACACCACGATGTCGGCGCCACGGCGTCGCAGGTCCGCGGCCTTGCCGGGACCGCCTGTCCGGTCCACGCCGACCACAAGTCCGAATCCGCCGCGGCGGCCGGCCTCGACACCGGCCAGGGAGTCCTCCACCACAGCGGTGTCCGAGACGGGAACCCCGAGGCGCCGCGCCGCCTCGACGAAGAGCGCGGGATCCGGCTTCCCCGCGAGCCCCGGTCGCCGTGCCTCATTTCCGTCGACCACGGCACCGAACTGCCCGATGAGGCCGGCCCGCGACAGGATTTCCGTCGCGTGGCGGGATGCGGACACGGCAGCACAGGGCATCCGCTCACCGCGCAGTGCGTGGAGGAGACGAACCGTGCCGGGCCAGACATCGACCCGGTGGGTGCGCAGCGTTTCCGTGAACAGCTCGTCCTTGCGTGCGGCCACCGCCCATACCGTCGCCGTGCCGGGCGGGTCGTCGGGGCTGCCGTCGGGAAGGTCCAGCCCTCGCGACGCGAGGAAGGCCGCCGCGCCGTCCCGCCGTGAACGGCCGTCGACGTGGCGGAGATAGTCGTCGACCTGATCGAAGGGCCGCTGTCCTTCCCACTCCGACAGACAGGCGTCGAATGCCTTCTTCCAGGCCGCGGCGTGGCTCCGCGCGGAGTCGGTGATCACTCCGTCGGTGTCGAAGACCACGGCCCGCACGGAGTGCAGGCACGGGGCAGGAGACGGTGCGGCTGCCATGAACGGGGCGGTCCCTTCGCCAGGGCTTCGTTTCATGGCATCACGATTCCGGGACACGGGCGCGTCGTGGACCTCAGTAGGGCAGAGGCCGCCCGGCCGGAGTTCGCAGGTCGAGGGGCGGAGGCCCCGAGGGCGGCGGCGGGCGACGGACGATTCTGATGCGGCTCACTGCCACCACCTCCTGGCGCTCACCGGGTATGTGCCCAGGCGCGCCCTCCACAATCCTGCGGCGGGAGATCAGAGCCCATGGGCCGATCGGTCCCGGACCGCCCCCCGTACGGCCCAAGCGGGCGGGTCGGTGAGCGGATCACCGTGAGAATCATCTGGAATGCCGGTCAACGGGCTGATGCCGTTCAGCGGGTTCGGGTGCGGCAGACCCCGGGGGTGCCCGATGACCGGGCCTCCCCCCGGAGCCCCGCCTATCGTTCACACCGGACGGTGGGGCACGCGGCCGGGCTGACACACGCGGAGCCGCCATTGCCCGCCAGGGACGGAGGACCCCATGTCGACGCACAGTCTGCTCGACGCGCTCCCGCCCGAGAGCCGGCAGCGGCTTCTCGACACGGCGGCACACGAGGTGCCGCTGGTCCTCGACTCACGCATCTTCGAGGAGGGCAGGCGGGCCGACCGCTTCTGGATCATCCGCTCCGGCCGGGTCGAGGTCGACCTCCATGTGCCCGGCCGCCGCCCGGCGGTCGTCGAGACCCTGGGCCAGGACGACCTGCTGGGCTGGTCCTGGCTCTGCTCCCCGCATGTGTGGCACATGGGTGCGCACGTGGTCCACGCGGGTCAGGCCCTGGAGTTCGACGCCGCGACCGTCCGCGCGCTGTGCGCGGCCGATCCGGTGCTGGGCCGGGCGGTGTACAAGTATGTGGCCGAGACAGTGGCGGAGCGGTTGTACGGAACGCGGAAGCGGTTGCTCCAGCTGTACGGTCCCCAGGCCGACATCGCCGAGGACTGAACGGCCCGGGTGGTGCAGGGGCCGATCGGCTCTGGTGCACCGTCGGGTGTGCGGGCCACGATGAACATGGGGCCGGTGGAGAGCCCTGCAGAAGCGAGGTGGGCGCCATGAGCGGCGAGGCCGCGTTCTCCGCGCAGAATCCGATCCGGGTGTTCCTGCTCGACGACCACGAGGTGGTCAGGCGCGGGGTGCAGGATCTTCTCGACGCGGAACCCGACATCGAAGTCGTCGGCGATGCCGGTACGGCCGATCATGCGCTGGCCCGTGGCCCGGCGCTGCGCCCGGATGTCGCGATCCTCGATGTGCGGCTCCCCGACGGCGACGGGATCAGCGTCTGTCGCGAACTGCGTTCGCGGATGCCGGAACTGGCCTGCCTGATGCTCACCTCGTTCGACGACGACGAAGCGCTGCTCGACGCCATCATGGCGGGCGCAGCAGGCTACGTGCTCAAGGAGATCAAGGGGTCCGACCTCGTCACAGCCGTCCGCACGCTGGCTTCCGGGCGCTCCACCCTCGATCCGGCGACCACCGCGCGGTTGATGAACAGCCTGCGCGGAGAGGGTTCCGGCGCCGAGGCCGAGGATGCGCTCTCCGCACTGTCTCCACGGGAGAAGGACGTACTTGCTCTCATCGGTGAGGGACTGACCAACAGCCAGATCGGCAAACGCCTCTATCTGTCCGAGAAAACGGTCAAGAACCACATTTCCCGCCTCCTGGCGAAGCTCGGCGTGGAGCGCCGTATTCAGGCGGCCGTGATCGCCGCGCACAGACCGGCACCCTCCTCACCACCGTCGGCGAGCGGTCGCGAGTACTGACGCCGAAGCTGTGGCGCGCGGTCCACGGATCAGGTCAGTCGCAGGGGCACGCGCCACCTCACCCGGGTGCCGCCCTCCGCCGATGGCTCGACCGTCATGTCACCGCCGAGGTTCTTGGCGCGCTGCGCAAGGTTGTCCAGCCCACTGTGCGCGCCGTCGTGTTCCGGCATGCCCACTCCGTTGTCGGACACGACCAACGTCAGCGCTCCCTCACCGACCACCATCGACACGTCCGCCGAGGTCGCCCGGGCATGGCGTGCGACATTGCTGAGCGCTTCACCGAGGACCGCGATCACCTGGTCCGCGGTCTCGGCCGGCACATCTGTGTCGATGAGCCCTCCCATGCGGAGGGACGGCTGGAAGCCCAGGGCACGTGCGGCCTGCTCCACCGCGGTGAGCGTGCGGACGCGCAGACCTTGTTCGGCACGGCCCGATTCGCGTGCGCGGAGGCCGAAGATGGTGGAGCGGATGATCTTGATGGTCTCGTCGAGATCGTCCACGGCACGCAGCAGTCGTTCACTGGCCCGGGGATGGTCCACGAACCGCACCACACTCTGGAGGGTCATACCGGTGGCGAACAGCCGCTGAATGGCGAGGTCGTGCAGGTCCCGGGCAATCCGGTCCCGGTCCTCCAGAAGGGCGATCTGCTCGACGGACTCGCGCCGTTCCGTGAGCTCCATCGCCAGTGCCGCCTGCCCGGCGAACGTCAGCAGGGGCGCGGTCTCCCACTCGGTGAATGCGGGACGCTCCCGTACACGGGCCAGCAGCAGCACCCCCAGGATCCGTCCCCCCGTCTTCATCGGCACCGCGACGGCCGGACCGAGCCCTGCCCATCGCGGGGGCCCGGCGGTGATCCTCGGATCGCACTCGACATCGAGGCTGATGATCGGCTCGCCGGCGTGGAGAGCTGAGCCGACGAACGACCCTTCGCGTGGCAGGACCAGTCCACGGTGCGTGTCGGCGTCCACGCCGGAGGCTATGGCCACCCGCAGAGCACCCTCCCCCTCGGGGAGCGCCAGAACACCCAGGTCGGCGGAGAGGATACGCGAGGCATGGTCGACGATCATCTGCAGGACGTACGCCTCGTCCACCCCGCTCAGCAGCCCCTCGACGATCTCGCTGTTGGCCTCCTGCCAACGCTGCCGGTCACGCGTCTGCGAGTACAGGCGTGCGTTCTCGATGGCGACCCCGGCTGCCACGGCGAGGGTGGAGAGCACCGTCTCGTCCTCGGCGTCGAAGGCGCGGCCACCCCGTTTCTCGGTCAGGTACAGGTTGCCGAACACCTCGTCGCGGACCCGGATGGGCACCCCCAGAAACGAGTGCATGGGGGGATGGTTCGGCGGGAACCCGTGGGACGACCGGTGGTCGGCGAGTTCAGTGAGCCTCAGGGGCACGGGGTGGCGGATCAGCTCGCCGAGGATGCCGTGCCCCTCGGGCAGCGAGCCGATGGCTTCGCGCTGTTCGTCCGTGATGCCCACGGGCAGGAACTGTGCAAGGCGGGTTCCCTCACCGAGCACCCCGAGGGCTCCGTACTCGGCATCGACCACGACGACCGCGGCTTCGACGATCCGGCGCAGCACCTGCGGCAGATCGAGCCCCCGTCCCACCGACATGACGGCGTCCAGCAGCAGCGCCGCCTCGGCGGGGCCGCGCTTCGAGAGGTCGAGGCGTTCCTGGAGGTCCTCGGGGAGTGTGCCCAGCCGACGGCGTTCCTCGCCGTTGCGGTCAGTGCCCTTGTCGCCCACGGTGCCTCCGCCGTGGCCCGCGCGTCACGGGCGGGCCATATGTCCACGGTAACGGCCGAACACCACGCGGCATCCGGTGGAGCGCACCCGGGGGAACACGTCCTGGTACGGAATCCTTCCGGCCGACGCGTCCTGGACGGCCCCGCCGAGGAGTCCGTCCGGCCCGACCGAGGGACGAATGGCCCATACCCCGGGGAGGAAGCCCACTCCATCCTGAAGACGCTCCGACCGATATCCGCCTCCGGGAGGCCCCCGATGCTCGCGCAGACGCCCGACGACACGACGGTGGCCGGCCTCGTCTCCGATGCCATCACAGCTCCGTCCATGCACAATGCCCAGCCCTGGCAGTTCCATTACGGACGTTCCCGTCGCACTCTCACTCTTCGGGCGGATTTCGGCCGTGCCATGCCGGAGGCCGACCCCGCCACCCGCGGACTGCATGTGGGATGCGGCGCGGCCCTCCTGAACCTGCGGGTGTCCGCAGCTCATCGGGACCTCGCCCTGGAAACCACGCTGCTGCCCGTCCCCTCGGACCCGGCGCTGCTGGCGAGCGTCCAGCTGAAGGACGCCCCTCGGAATCCCGAGGAGGCTCCGCTCGTCGGTCTCCACCGCGCGATGCGGGACCGGCACACCAGCCGGTACCCGTTCGACGACCGGGCGGTACCCGAGGACGTCCGCGTGCTCCTCACCCAAGCGGCCCGTGCCGAAGGGGCAGACTTCTCGTTCCTGACCCCGACGCACCTGGAGACCGTGCTGGGACTGATCCGGGATGCCGAGGGATACGACCGGAGGGACCCCGGACGGGAGGCGGAGCAGCGCTCCTGGACCCGGGACACGAAGGCGGAGGCGTCCGTCGACGGGATCCCGGACTACGCCTTCGGCCCCTCCGACGCGTCCGGAAGGGCGACGGTCCGCGACTTCGCGGGCACCGCTGTCCTGGCGGGGCGCGCACGCGTCCTGTTCGAGAAGCAGCCGCAACTGGCCGTTCTGAGCACCGCGGGAGACCGCCCCGTGGACTGGTTGCGCGCCGGTCAGGCCCTGGAACGTGTTCTGCTCACGGCCACGCTGAACGAGGTGTCCACCTCGTTCGCGACGCAGCCCCTCGAATGGCCGGACCTGCGGTGGATCCTCCGTGACCCCGTCTTCGGCACGGGACACCCACAGATGATCATCCGCATGGGTTACGGGCCGACGGGGCCCCGCACACCGCGCCGCCCCTTGGAAGAGGTTCTGACGATCGAACCGTAGAACCCTCCCGGACCCGCCGCCGGGTGCGCAGAGCACCGTCGTCGCCGAGGCCCGGGGAGACTCGGCTCACGGTCGGGGACGAACTTCTCACTTCTGCACCACGCGACGCCCGGTGATACGCGTGGGGGTGACCACCATCCAGTGGGTGCGGGGGCCGCCCGCCCAGGGAAGGGAGCGGGCAACATGGTCCAGTCGCTGGATCGCCTGGGCAGCCGTGACACCTGATACGTCGCCCACCACCAGCACACTCCAGCCCTGGCTCATCACGTCGTCGATGTGATCGGCCTCGAAGGCCACCTCGGTTCCCGCGGACGCGGCCAGAAGTCCATCGCCGGTGGTCCTGAACGCGATCTCGTTGCCCTCCAGCACGTAGTTGACCGGGAAGATGGCCGGCCCGTCCGCCGTGACGATCGCGATCCTGCCCACACCGTGCGTCGACAGCAGTCGAAGGCACTCGGTGTCACTGAGCGCGATGAGTTCGGCGCCCGGGAGTGCCGCTGCCCTGCCCGGCGGACGTTCCACCGTCGTACCGGTCAGCTCGGCCACGGTCGTCTCCAACGCATCCGCGAGGCGCACCAGAATGCCGACGGCCGGTACGGCGGCCCGATCCTCGACATAGGCGATGTACGAGGGAGCGGCGCCGCTGCGTTCGGCCACCTCCTCACGGGTGAGACCGAGTTCCTGACGGCGCGCCGCCACCCGCCGACCGAGGTCGCTGCGGCCGGTCGGAGACTCGGCGGAAGCGGATGCAGGCGTCCCCTCGCTCATGGTCCTCACGTCCTTCGGGTCACGGCAGGTCGGTGACGGAGACGGCGTTGTGCTGCGGGCCGCCCAGCGTCACCTTGAGGGCTCCGGTTTCGGCGGCGCGGGAGAAGATGTCGTACGCCTCCTCCATCTGGCCCAGCTCGAAACGGTGGGTGACCAGCGAAGCCGACGGAAGGCGCCCTGCGGCCATCATGCCCAGCAGCATCGGCGTCGAGTGGGTGTCCACCAGCCCGGTGGTGATCGTGACGTCCTTGATCCAGAGGTCCTCGAGGTGCAGGACCGCAGGCTTGCCATGGACCCCGATGTTCGCGACCCGGCCACCGGGGCGGACCATTCGGGTGCACATCTCGAATGTCTCCGGTATGCCGACGGCCTCCATGGCGACATCGGCACCGAGTCCATCGGTGAGGTCCTCGACGAGGCGCTCGGGTTCCTCGCTCGCGCTCACGGTCGCGTCCGCACCCAGTGCGCGCGCGGTGGTCAGCCGGGACTCCGCCAGGTCCACCGCGATGATGCGTTCGGGGCTGTACAGACGCGCGGTGATGACGGCGGCCAGACCGATCGGCCCCGCACCGACCACCACGACCGTGTCGCCGGGCCGCACGTTGCCGTTCAGCACCCCGACCTCGTACGAGGTCGGGAAGATGTCTGCCAACAGGACCGCGTCGTCGCTGTCGACGGCGCCCGGCAGCGGATGTACGGACAGGTCGGCGAACGGCACCCGCACGTATTCGGCCTGGGTGCCATCGATCGTGTGGCCCAGCACCCAGCCACCGCCCCCACGGCACTGGCCGTACTGCGCGCCGCGGCAGAACCGGCACCGCCCGCAGGCGGAGATGCACGAGATCAGCACGCGGTCACCGGGGCTCACCGTGCTGACATCGCCGCCGATCTCGACCACGGTGCCCACCGCTTCGTGCCCGAGCACCCGGCCCGGAACCACCTCGGGCACATCTCCCTTGACGATGTGCAGATCGGTGCCGCAGATGGTTGCCGTGTCGACGCGGACGATCGCGTCCGCGGCGTCCTTGATGCCAGGATCCGGTACATCCCGCCACGAGGTCCGGCTGGGGCCCTGGAAGACGAGTGCCTTCATGACATCGCCCTTCTTCCTCTCAGGTCCGGTACGGGGCACTGTCAGGCTGACTCGGCAGGAGCTCGGCGCGCATGGGCCGGATGGTCCCCGGACGAGGACCTGGCGGGCCATCCCCTCCCGCCGACGCAGCAGCCGCCCCGATCTGCGGTTCCCGAAGCACATGCGGAGACCGGCCGGTTTGCCGGACCCACCCCGTGGCCGCAGGCTGGACGTATGGGGTTTCCCCACTCACAGATGCTCAGCGGCTGGGCCGTCGGGACACCAGGACCGATCGGTACCGGTCCGCTGGTACGGAGGCACCGCCAAGTGAGCGCGCCCGCCCCGGATGAACTCCTGCTGCGGGTGGAGGCCTGCGGTGTCTGCCGCACGGACCTGCATCTCGCCGAGGGGGACCTCACCCCCCACCGTCCGTCGACGATTCCCGGGCACGAGATCGTCGGCCGCGTGGCAGCGGCCGGCGAGGCGACCGATGTGTTCCGTGTGGGCGACCGGGTCGGCGGTGCGTGGTTGCGCCGTACCTGCGGGTCCTGTCGCTACTGCCGCTCCGGACGGGAGAACCTGTGCCCCCGGTCCACGTACACGGGGTGGGATGCGGACGGCGGCTTCGCCGACCTGGTCCTTGTTCCCGAGGCGTTCGCCTACCGGCTTCCCGATTCCCAGGACGCGGCTCTGCTCGCCCCTCTTCTGTGCGCGGGAATCATCGGCTACCGGTCGCTGCGCCGCAGTGCGTTGCCGAAGGGTGGCAGGCTCGGAATCTACGGTTTCGGCGCGTCGGCCCATCTGGCCGCTCAGGTGGCTCTGGCCGACGGCGCGACCGTCCATGTGATGACGCGTTCCGCGCAGGCGCGTGAACTCGCTCTGTCCCTGGGTGTTTCCTCGGTCGGCGGCGCCTACGACAGCCCACCGGAGCCCCTCGACTCGGCGATCCTGTTCGCTCCTGTGGGTGATCTGGTGCCGGTGGCCCTGGAGGGGCTCGACCGGTCGGGCACCCTCGCGATCGCCGGGATCCATCTCTCCGACATTCCCGTGCTGAACTACCAGCGGCATCTCTTCCAGGAGCGGAATCTGCGCAGCGTCACCTCCAACACCCGCGAGGACGGCCGCGACTTTCTCGAACTCGCCGAACGCATCGGTATCCAGGTCACCGTCAGCCGCTATCCCCTGAACCGGGCTGATCAAGCACTGGCCGACCTGGCCGCGGACCGCGTGAACGGCGCAGCGGTGCTCACCCCCGACTGACAGGAAGCCGGTCCGCAGCGCTTTGGTCACTCCCGGGCCGGCGGTACCCGACCGGACGGGCCGTCCGGGCACGCGGCGTGCGGCATCGTCCACCCTGATGAATGACGGCAACGCGGCCATGCGCATGGTGCGGGACTCCATGCGTGACCCGCACCGATGGGAGAACCGGCACCGTGGGGGCGTCGTCGGGCCCCGATCACCCGCAGATCCACGTCTCCGGAGGCCTCGGCCGGCCCTGTCACCGACTGCATCCGGCGGATCACCGCGTCAGTCCTGCTCGGGCCCGGGCTGTTCGCACCGCGGCGGACAGCGCGTCGATGTCGTAGGCGCCGCGGTGCAGCAGGCCGTTGATGAAGAAGGTGGGGGTTCCCGTCACCCCGCTCAGATCGGCCGATTCCCTGTCCTCGGCGATCCGGCCGGCCCCCGCGTGAGTGCGCAGACTGCGATGGAAGCGCTCGGCGTCCAAGCCCAGTTCGTCCGCGTAACGCATCAGGTCGGGCGCCCGGAGCGCGCCTTGGTGCTCCATGAGAAGGTCGTGCATCTGCCAGAAGGCCCCTTGATCCGCCGCTGCCTCGGCCGCCTCGGCGGCGAGTTGCGCGCCGGGATGGACATCGGTGAGCGGCAGGTGCCGCCACACGTAGCGCAGATCGCCGAAGTCGGCGAGCAGGTCACGGATCACGGGTTCGGCCTGGCCGCAGTAGGGGCATTCGAAATCGGCGTACTCGACCAGTGTCACCGGAGCGGTCATCGGGCCCCGGACGTGGTCACGATCGGGGTCGACCGGGATCACGAGATCGATCACCCTCTCGGCTGTGCCGAGCAGTACTCGCGCACGCCGCCGCGGCGGCAGGAGCCTGATCGCCGTCGCCACGGCGCAGGTTGCGAGGAAGGAACAGACCACCGCGCCCAGGATGCCCACCTTCGCCTCTTCGAGCAGGTCTCCGTCGAAGGCCAGCGTGGAGATCAGCAGGGCAACGGTGAACCCGACCCCGGCGATCGTGCCGCCCGCGACAAGGGCGCCCCAACCGACCGGAGGTCTCAGCCGATTGCGGCTCAGCCGGGCTAGCAGCCAGGAGGCACCGGTGATGCCCACCGGCTTGCCGACGAGATAGCCGAACAGGATGCCCAGAGTGACCGGGGACGTCGCCGCCCGCGACAGCAGTCCCGCGTCGATGGTGATGCCGGCATTGGCGAGGGCGAACAGCGGCACGATCACATAACTCGTCCACGGGTGGTACATCCGTTGCAGCCGCTCGTTGAGTGACAGCGCCGACGCCAGTCCCTGGCGTGCCGAGCGCTCCAGCTCAGGTGTCGGCTGCTCGCGGAACGAGATGAACAGATCGCTCGCGCGTTCCAGGTCGCTGCGCGCCGCCGGATAGGCATAGGTCAGCAGTCCCATGGCCAGACCCACGACCACCGGATCGACACCGGACTCGAGCAGCGCGACCCAGGTCGCGGCCCCCAGCAGCAGGTACGTCGGTCCGTGGCGCACGCCCACCGCCCTGACCAGCAGGATCAGGCCGAACAGGGTCACGGCGGAAAGCAGGGCGGGCACGGTGATGTGGTCGCTGTAGACGAGGGCGATGACCACCAGAGCCAGCAGGTCGTCGACGACGGTCACCGTGAGGATGAACGTGCGGAGCGCGTCGGGGAACCGTCGTCCCAGAATCGCCAGCATGCCCAGGGCGAACGCGGTGTCCGTGGACATGGCCGCCCCCCAGCCGTGGGCCGATGCATCGCCCGAGTTGAACGCGAGGTAGATCCCCACGGGGACGAGCATGCCGGCGAGCCCCGCGGCCAGCGGCAACATGACCCGCTGCCGCTCCCGGAGTTCCCCCATGTCGAACTCCCGGCGCGCCTCCAGCCCGATGACGAAGAAGAAGAACGTCATCAGGCCGCTGTTCACCCACTCGCGCAGGTCCAGCGACACCCCCGCCGATCCCACGGTCACCGACAGGTGCACCTCCCAGAAGGATGCGTACGCCCCGGGAGCCGCGTTCGCCCACACCAGTGCCGCCACGGTGGCAGCCAGGAGCACCGCCGCGCTTCCGGACTCGGTCCTGAGGAACGCACGCAGCGGGGTCCGGGTCTCCGGGGCACGTGTGCTCTGCTCCCGGAAGGGAGAAGGGGAGGAGGAATCATGTGTCACGTGGCCATCACCGTGTGCCGCGTCCTTGCCGTCGGTGCAATGGCCCACCAACGGCCGCACGGCGCTCAACCGCCTCGTGCATCCGGGGGCCTCCCGGGACGGGCCGAGGGCGTGATCGAGCGCGGCGTTGAGCGCCATGGTGAGGGGAGCGGGCGGGCACCGTGACTGAGCCGGTGACGGCCTTCCCTGGAAGGCCGCCCGCAAGGCACTCCCCGGAGTCCTCCGCCCCGGGCCGGCCCGTCGGCACACCGGCTGGGGCCGCTCCGCTCACGGCTTGTCGGGGGAGACGGTCCCCGCCGCCGCGGCTGGTGGAGGCCCGTACGACGTCTGCTGTCACCTTCACCAGTGAAGATCCCCTCGGAGCCCTTACCGTCGACGACCCCCCATCGAACCTTGTGTCCCATGAGACCATGGGCGCGCCGGAGAACCCGATCATTGCCGCCGCGACGCGAGGGCGCAGCTCAGTGGCGGCAGGGGCGAGATGGCCGTGGCCGGCGTGGACGTCCGCGGCTTCCACGAGAAGTCCGCGGCCCCGGCCCGCGCCATGTCCGACCGAAGCCTTCCGTAGCGGACTCGGCCCGGAGGACCTCCCCTGTCGACGGTTGCTGCAGTTCGGGGATGTTTGCCGGGCCCCGGCCGGACGACCCGCCTCGACGCGTCTCGCCGACCGTGCGTCCGCGCGGTCACTGATCTCCATGAGCACCTGGGTGTTCTGCTCGCGGCCATCGCCACCCACAGGCAGGCGCTCAGCGCCCGACGGCTGCATTCTGCGTCCTCGTTCGGCTCACGCACCGGCCCGTCGGCACCGCGGGCGGACGCGTTCAGGGCAGCGTGGACGATGTAGCCCGCCCGGGAGCCCTTCGCACGTCGACCGGGCGGGCCGCTCCCCCGCCGACTCTCTCGGTACGCCGGCAGGATCGCGCGGTGCTGTACGTGCGGGCGATGCTCCTCGGATGTACCGGCCACCGCGTGGGCGCCCCGGCTCTGCAGAGCTCCCAGAACGGTCGATGCCGATGACGTCGGCATCACGGCCGCCAAGGATCACGCCGGGGCCGACTCAGGGCACACCCTGGCAAATCGACCGCCCTTACTTCGCACAGCGGCCCATTCCCTCCCCTGACGTGGCCATCGAGTCCGCTCACGGCATCCGACTCAGGTGGCACCGGGTGAATGATCGAACTGGCGGGCGGTTAGCATATGAGCACCGCCTAGCTCGAAAGATAAATCTGTGACTGTCAACGAGGACTCGTTCACCAACTGGAAGAACCGCGAGGAGATCACGGAGTCGATGATCCCGATCATCGGGAAGCTGCATCGGGAGCGGGACGTCACGGTCCTGCTTCACAGCCGCTCCTTGGTGAACAAGTCGGTGGTCAGCATCCTCAAGACCCACCGATTCGCCCGGCAGATCGCCGGTGAGGAACTCTCGGTCACCGAGACGCTTCCGTTCCTGCAGGCTCTCACCACGCTCGATCTCGGCCCTTCCCAGATCGACATCGGCATGCTTGCCGCGACGTACAAGGCCGACGACCGCGGCCTCTCGGTGGAGGAATTCACCGCCGGGGCCGTCGCCGGGGCCACGGGAGCCAACAAGATCGAGCGCTGCGAGCCGCGCGACGTCGTCCTCTACGGCTTCGGCCGCATCGGCCGCCTCGTCGCCCGCCTGCTCATCGAGAAGGCCGGCTCCGGCAACGGCCTGCGGCTGCGCGCCATCGTCGTCCGCCAAGGCGGCGACCAGGACATCGTCAAGCGCGCCTCACTGCTGCGCCGGGACTCCATCCACGGCCAGTTCCAGGGCACGATCACCGTCGACGAGGCGAAGAGCACGATCCTCGCCAACGGCAACGAGATCAAGGTGATCTACGCCAACGACCCGTCGGAGGTCGACTACACGGCGTACGGCATCAAGGACGCCATCCTCGTCGACAACACCGGCAAGTGGCGCGACCGTGAGGGCCTGTCGAAGCACCTCCGCCCCGGCGTCGCGAAGGTCGTCCTGACCGCGCCGGGCAAGGGCGACGTCCCCAACATCGTCCATGGTGTCAATCAGGACATGATCAAGCCGGACGAGCAGATCCTGTCCTGCGCGTCCTGCACCACCAACGCGATCGTCCCGCCGCTGAAGGCGATGGAGGACGAGTACGGCGTCCTCCGCGGACACGTGGAGACCGTCCACTCGTTCACCAACGACCAGAACCTGCTGGACAATTACCACAGCTCCGACCGCCGCGGCCGCTCGGCGCCGCTCAACATGGTCATCACCGAGACCGGAGCCGCGTCCGCAGTCGCCAAGGCGCTGCCCGACCTCCAGGCGAAGATCACCGGCAGCTCGATCCGCGTCCCGGTGCCGGATGTCTCGATCGCGATCCTCAACCTGCAGCTCGCGCGCGAGACCACCCGCGAGGAAGTCCTCGACTACCTCCGCAACGTGTCGCTGACCTCGCCGCTCAGGCGCCAGATCGACTTCATCAGCGCCCCCGATGCGGTCTCGAGCGACTTCATCGGCTCGCGCCACGCCTCGATCGTCGACGCCGGTGCCACCAAGGTCGAGGGCGACAACGCGATCCTCTACCTGTGGTACGACAACGAGTTCGGCTACTCCTGCCAGGTCATCCGCGTCGTCCAGCACGTCTCCGGAGTCGAGTACCCGACCTTCCCGGCGCCGGCGGCCTGATCTCGGCGGACCGTCCGGTCCGGTGCCTCGGCAGGCGGGGCGGCGGTGGGGCGGCAGTCGGATACCGATCGGCATCCGGTTGCTCTCCCACCGCCGGTCGCCACCGGCAACGGAGTGCCGTACGCCGGGTTGCCCCCCGGTTGACCTGCTGGTCACGACGTACGGCCCGCCGGCTGTCGGCAGACTCCCTTGGCCCGGACCGGCACCCCGCGCGCCTCGGGTCGGGGACGTGCGGATCCGGGCTGGTGTGCTGGTCCGGGCAGAGGCAGGCCGGTTCCCCTCCGATGTCGGCACGGGCGGCACAATCACGCCTGGGTGACGAGGCGTTGGTCGAGGTCATGAACCCGACGGATGATCTGCGTGGTCCGAGGCCGGCGAGTGTGCCTGGCCCGTCGGCGACTTCGGCTCCCGCTCGGCGTCCGGTGCGTGCCGTCGTGGGGCACAGGGGCGCCCTTGAGGTCGTGCGTGGGTGATCCCGACAACGCGGACAGCGTGCGTGCCGGCCGCCGCGGCGCGCGGGTCAGCCGGGCTGGCTGTTCTCCTTGAGCGTGCCCCAGCCGTGCCAGCGGTCGATCTCGATCCAGGCGCTGACCCGGCCGCGGTCCCGCTGAGGGTACGGCGTGCCGAGGTACTGCTGGGCCAGGCGGTCGATGTCGGTGAGGTCCTTGTCCTCACGCAGGTCGGCGACGTGTCCGATGATGCTGAGGTGGGTGTACCAGTTCCCCTCGTCGAGCACGGTGAGCGTGACCCGGGGGTCGTTGCGGATGTATTCGAGCCGCTTGCGGCCCTCGTCCATGTTGACCAGGATCCGGCCGTCGCACCAGAGGTACCAGGTGGCTGTGGACACTGGCTGACCGTCGGACCGAAGCGTCGCGATGACGGCCTGGTTGGGCTTCTTCAGCATGGCGATCGCGTTCTCGGGAAGCGGTGGATTCGACACGGAATCTCCTCCTCGGTGATCCATTCTCGGTGATCCATCGGGCTGCGTGTTCACCGTGCCACATCCCGGCGTCCCGAAGGCCTCACGCCCCGTCGGGTCGGTCCGCGCGCCGCAGCTTCGGGTCAACGGATGGCATCGCGTCCCTTGCGGCCCGCGCCGCTGCTCGGCAGGGGCTCGCTCGTGACTCGTCCTCGGCGAGGCCGAGTTGAGCCAGGAGAACGCGGGCTTCGTGCCCCGTGTACTGGTCTACCGGCTGCCGGGCCGCTGCCGGGCCTTTGTGCACCCTTCGCCGACCGCCGACTCCCGGCCAGGGCCCGACTCCTCCCGGACCGGAGATGCCGGAGAGCGGCAGCCAGGACGGATTCGTCCGGTGGTGCAGGTGGTCCTGGACACGGCAGGAGTACGGCCCATGATCGGAGGCACGAGAAAAGGTGGTAGCAAGGGACCGTCCGTACCCCGGGGGATCCGCCGCCTCCCCCGGCACCGCCAGGCCGCGCCGTGCCTGACCACGTCCCCCGGAGACCAGCGTGCCCAGCAAGACCACACCCACCGCCGCAGGACGCGTCCCCCGCCAGGACGCACCCTCCGGGCGGGCGGCCCACTACCGGGCCGCCCTGCGCCGCACCCCCGTCTCCCTGTGGAACGACGACCTCTCCGACTGGGCCGCCGCCCTGACGTACTACGCCATCCTCGCCCTGCTCCCTGCGCTCCTGGTCACCGTCTCCCTCATCGGCCTGGCCAACCCGCGCGCAACCGACGTGCTGATCGCCGACATCACGGCCTTCGCCCCCGCGGAGTCCGGCGCCGCTCTGCGCGAACCCCTGGAGGCCGCGACCCAGGAGCGCGGCGCCGTATGGCTGCTGGTCGCGACGGGAACCGTCAGCGCCGTGTGGTCCGCCTCCAGCTATCTGGCCGTCTTCCGCCGTGCTCTGCACGCCCTGTACGGTGTCCGCGACACACGGCCCGCGCTGCGCAAGGCACACATCATCGTGACCAGCGCCGTCGGACTGCTCCTGCTGCTGATGACCAGCGCGTTCGCGCTGGTGCTGACCGGGCCGTTGGCCCACTGGCTGGGACACCGGATCGGCCTCGCACACGCCAGTGACACGGTGTGGACGGTGCTGAAATGGCCCATCCTGTTGTTCCTCATCGCCTGCCTGATCATGGTGCTGTTCCGTACCGGCCCGGCGGCGGCCAGGGGGGTGCGGCGAGGGTTGCCCGGCGGAGTGCTCGCCGCGTCCCTGTGGCTCGTGGCATCGGCCGGGTTCACCTTGTACGCCACCCACATCGGTTCGTACAGTCGGCTGTACGGGTCGCTCGCCGGACTCGTCGTCTTCTTGATCTGGGTCTGGTTCACCAATCTCGCTCTGCTGGCCGGGGCCCAGTTCAATGTCGAGCTGGCACGACCGGTGCAGGAAGTTCCGTAACACCGTCACCGCACCGGTGCGGCCCGCGTCCCGCAACTCAACAGGCCCCGCATACCGGTGAGTCCGCCCTCTCGCATTCACGCAAACCAACCTGGACCACGTCCACAACACGCCCTCGCCCCGCCTCTCGGGATCCGCATCCCCGGGCGGTCAGTGAAGGAAGGCGGCCGTCGGGGACCGGTGCGCGCTCCTAATCCGGTTCGGCGTCCAGGAATGCTTCGCCGTACGGTGTGAGCTCCCAGCGACCGAGAAAATCGTCGCAGACCCGGACTCCGAGCAAAGGTGCGCCAACTACCGGTGGACGTTCGGCACTTGGGCTCGTCCCGACTCGTACGGGGCCGAGATGGAAGGCCACGACGGGCGCGTTCCGGTCGCTGCCGGCGTAGCTGAGGGTCTTGGGACGACGCGGGTCCGGGTCGCCGAAAGTGACCGACGCCGGGCCGAATTCGGCGACGACATCGTGAACGGTGCGATCGGTCCTCGACCAAGTGACGGCCGCGTCGACGAGCACAGCGTGCTCCGCAGGAGTCAGGGTTCGATCCAGGCGCAGCCAGCCCCGGCGATGGGCGTCCTCGCCGTACTGGGAGGCGGCCACATGAATGTCCGGGTCGGCGAAGAACTCTCGCAGCATTGTTGAAGGGCTCAGCCGTGCGTTCGTATCCGGGATCCACACCGTGTCCACGGGCTGCTGTTCGGCTCTCGCGAGCTGATCGAGCAGCAGCGCGAGTCCCGCCAGTCCCCCGAAGGACTCGGGACGGCGCACCGCTCGATTGAACCTCTCGAGCAGGCGATCTCGGTCCCCTCCGGCCCGCTTGGGCACAGTCGTGACCACCGAAGTTGACGCCACGTCCTGTGCGCCGGCGTGTGACGATGCATCGAGGACCATGCAGCCATTCTGACGGCAGATGCAGAGCATCAGCAATGGTCAGAGCGCGGTGACCGCTTCGACCTGCGCTCAAACAGACGGGGACAAGCCGGCGTGCTGGAGCAGTGGTACTCCGAGTTCGGGCCCGATGCATCCTCGTGTTCCGGCCGCCCGACCAGATGTGCCTACGAACGGGTGGTTCAGCGTCTTGGTACCCACGGTGCGGGCGGCCACGTCGTGAGCCGACCGCCATCGTCGGAAGTCCGGGTAGAGCCCGGACAGTGCGCCGACCAGTGCGGCCAGCCGGGGGCGCCGAGATCCGATCCGGTCACGGAGCGGGGGCACATGTCGGCCGTTCGGTACGCCCGACTCCCGCAGCAGCTCCGGGCGGTGGGGGTGGGTGCCCAGGGAGTCCATCGCGCCCTTCTACCGACCGGTAGAAGGGCGCCGGGTGCGGGAGCGGGGACGGGGGCCGGATCCCGTGCCGTCGGATCGACACCGCCGAAAGCACGCCGATGGCCACTGACCGCGTTCCTGCGAAAGGCACATACTTTCCTGCGGTAACCATGCATTTTTGCTGAGTGCCTGGATGGAATCCCAACGGTTCGAGCATCAACCTTTTCTTACAAAAAGGCATGTCCGCACCGGAGGGGCCCTGGTGCGCAGCGAAGGCGGTCACGAGCAAATTCGGCAGAGGCAGACCGCGAATAGCGCGGCTATGTCGTGTCAGTGCGCATTGCTAACCCGAGCGGCTGAGCGAGACTCGGAACAGCCCGGTGCTCAGAGGCCGTCTTTCCTACCGAAGAAGCAGCAGCATGGCCGTTGGAGAAGAGAGCGCCGGCGGTCAACGCCGGCAGCCGTCCCGGAGCAAGGCCACGGACTCGCGCAGCGACAGCGCTCGCAGCACGAAGCCGCGGGTGCAACGTGATTCGTCGAGGTCTGGCCGCGTGTCCGCGCCGCAGGCGATGCGGTACGCGGCCGAGCAGCTCGAGGAGCTGCTGGGGAGGTCGCCCGAGTCCGTCTCTGCGGTGCAGCCCACCGAGGGCGGCTGGGAGGCGCAGGTGGAGGTCATGGAGCTGGAACGCATCCCCGACACCACCAGTGTGATGGCGAGTTACCGGGTGACGCTGGACCAGGACGGCGAACTGATGGCGTACGAGCAGACCCGCCGCTATGCGCGCGGGCAGATCGACCGTCGCGCATGACCCTTTTACGACCGCCGTCCCGGCTGTCGGGTCGCAGGGCGAGAGCGAGGGCCGCCGAGCCGCTGATGCGGCCGATGGCGAAGGGAGGGCACCATGACCGTGGTGCCGCAAGGCAGAGGCAGCATCTCTCAAGGACCGAGCTCCGGCACTCTGTACGACGTTCTGGAACTCATTCTGGACCGCGGCTTGGTCATCGACGTATTCGCCCGCGTATCGCTGGTCGGCATCGAGATCCTCAAGGTCGATGCCCGCATCGTCGTGGCGAGTGTGGACACCTACCTGCGCTTCGCCGAGGCCTGCAACCGCCTCGACCTGGAGTCCGGACGCAAGGCACCCAGCAAGCTGACCGACCTCGTGGGCGAAGTGACCGAAGGTGGAGCCAGGGGCAAGAGCAAGGGGGCCTTGACCGGCGCGATGGAGGCCGTCACCGACGCCTTGCAAGAGGGCCTCAAGGACGAGGACGAGGAAGTCGAAGAGAGGCGGGAGCGGCCCCGCCCCCGGACGGCCCGCCGTGCTTCCCGGCACCGGGAGGACTGAGCCATGGCCGTGTATGTGTACGCCATAACGGCGGCCACGCATCCGCTGCGCCTGGACGATCTGAACGGCGTGGGTGACCCTCCCACGCAACTGCGTACGGTGCAGGGCGGAATCCTCAGCGCAGTCGTCAGTGACGCTCCGGAGGGGCTGCGCGCCAAACGCCGGGACGTCGGTGCGCACCAGGCGGTCCAGGAGCGGCTGATGGCCGACGGCACCGTACTGCCTCTGCGATTCGGTCTGCTGGCCCCTGATGACGACGCGGTGCGGGCCGTGCTCGAGGAGAACGCCGAGCGGTACACGGAACGGCTGGCCGCGCTGGACGGGTGCGCCGAGTACCACCTGAAGGCGGCACAGGACGAAGACGCGCTGCTGCGCCAAATCCTCCAGGAGTCGCCGGAGGCCCGCAGACTCAACGACGACATCCGGGCCGGCCACAACAACCCCGACCTGCCGCTCGCGTTGGGTGAGCTCGTGGCGAACGAGGTCCAGGCCCGCCAGGAGGCACTGGCGGCCGCTGTCATCGAGGCGTTGCGCCCCCTCGCCCGCGATGAGCGGGCCTCACAGACGGCCGGCAACGACTTCCTGAACGTCTCCTTCCTGGTGGATCGACGCCGGGAGGATCGGTTCACGGCCACGGAGAAGAATCTCGCTGCCGAACTGGGCGAGGAATTCGACTGGCGGCTGCGTGGCCCGCTGCCGCCGTACAGCTTCGTGTAGGGAGCACTCATGGGCCTGTTCTCCCAGATCCTCACTCTCCCGCTGGCACCCGTGCGCGGCGTGGGCTGGGTCGTGGAGCGTGTCGTGGAGGCTGCGGAGCGGGAGTACTACGACCCGGGGCCTGTCGAGCGGGAGCTCGCGGAGCTGGAGAAGGCGCTCCTGTCAGGAGCGATCGACGAGGAGACGTTCGACCGGCGCGAGGACGAGCTGCTCGACCGGCTCGACGAGATCAAAGCGCATCAGGAGATCCGCAGGACATGACCGAGATTTCGGCAACGACGAATGCGAGGACAGGCGCACTGCCGGGAGGCCACGGGGCACCGGGCCGCCGGACAAGATCGGCTGGCCCGTCGCCCTGTGTCTCGCCGGCAGGAAGCCTGCAGCGGCTCACCGACGCGGGCCGGGCTCGTCCGCGCCCATGTCGACGAGCAGCCGCTCAAGGACCTGTTCCACGCGGGCGGCAACGCGGTCTCGCCCGGCCTTCAGCCCGGGGTGGACCTGATGAATGCCCGCGCCGTAGTTCTGCTTCCGGGCGCCGGAATCCAGGAGACCGAGGTCGATAGGCCGTGACAGAACCCGTTGCCAGCAGGTTTGGCTCCCTCCCATACAGGTCGTCCCCGCAGTACGCCCAGGGGTCCTCCGCCAACCTCGCCGACATTCTGGAGCGGGTACTCGACAAAGGCATCGTCATCGCGGGCGACATACAGATCAACCTTCTCGACATCGAACTGCTCACCATCAAGCTCCGTCTGCTCGTCGCGTCCGTGGACAAGGCCAAGGAGATGGGAATCGACTGGTGGGAGCACGATCCCTCACTGTCCTCCCGCGCGAACGGCAGTCGCGAACTGGCAGAGGAGAACAAGCGCCTGCGCGCGGAGATCGAAGCTCTGCGCGAGGACGCGGAGCTTCCGTCGGCCGAAGAGCGCCGTTCCGTGACCGAGAAGCCGCCGCATGCGACGCCGCAGCGCCGGCAGTCGGCCAAGGTTCGCCCCAAGAAGCGGGACGAGTGATGACCGAGCCGATCAGTTACACGTATGCCGTGGTGCGCGACGCCGATGGACTGCCGGATGTCCTCGCCGGCCTTCAAGGCGTGGCGCGAGCCCCGGTGCACCTGGTCCACGGTCGGCATGGCGGTGACGTTGCGGCGGTGGTGAGCCCTGTACCGCCCGAGGACTTTCAGGAGGACGCCCTCAAGCGGCATCTTGAGGACCTGGACTGGCTTGAGGCGGTGGCCAGGGCCCACCACAGCGTGGTTGAGGCATTGTCCGCCCGCACCACTGTGCTTCCGCTGCGGCTCGCGACCGTGTATCTCGACGACGAGCGGGTCGCCATGACGCTCGACGCCTGCCAGGACACGTTCAGCGACCAGCTGTCCCGCTTGGCGGCGCACGTCGAGTGGGGCGTCAAAATCTACGTCGAACCCATATCGGTCACCGCCGCCCGGACAGATGCAGCTCCGGCGCCCGGTCTCAGCCCCGGGCGCGCCTATCTGCGCAGTCGCCGAGCACAACGGCATACGCAGGAAGACGCCTACCGGGCAGCCGAACAGGCGGCCGAGAACGTCGAAGCCGCGGCCGGCATCCATGCGGTGGACCGGGCCCGGCACAGGCTCCAGCAGGGCGAACTCGCGGTCGGGTCCGGGGAGAACGTCGTCAACGACGCGTACCTCGTACCGGCGGAGCACGCTGACGCGTTCTTCTCCGACGTCATGCGAGCGGCCGAAGGCCTGGACTCGGTGCGCGTCGAGGTCACCGGCCCCTGGGCGCCCTACTCCTTCGCCTCGCCGCCCCATGCCGAACCCGCGGAGGGGACGGCGTCACCGTGACCGGCGCTGCCCGGCTGCCCGTGGAAGCCGCGAGGGAACCGCTGCCCGGCCGGCAGATAGCCCTCATCGACCTGCTGGACCGTCTCCTCAGCGGTGGCGTGGTCCTCACCGGTGACATCACGCTGTCGATCGCAGGCATCGACCTTGTGCGTGTCTCCCTGCGAGCGCTCATCGTCTCCATCACCGCGCAGAACCCGTCGCCCTGGGCGGAGGACGCACCACAGCCGCGAGACGACCATGCCGAATGAGGACCGCGGGCCCGGACGTCGCTTCGACGAGGTCGCCGACGCGGCCACGCGGGCCTTCCGTCTGCTGCCCGCCACGTCCCAGGACGAGAAACCCCCGGCGCACAGGACGACACGCCGGATCGTCGCGGAACCGGACACCGTGGAGCGTGACCTGGTCAAACTCGTCCTCACCCTCGTCGAACTCCTGCGACAGCTCATGGAGCGCCAGGCTCTGCACCGCGTCGACGAGGGAGATCTCACCGAGGAAGAGGAGGAACGCCTCGGGGCCACTCTTCTGATCCTCCACGACCGTATGAACGAGCTGTGCGCCCGTTACGACCTGACCATGGAGGAGCTCAACCTCGACCTCGGCCCCTTGGGGACCCTACTGCCCCCCTCGGAATAGCCACTCGCACCACGATGAACGGGCATGCGGCAGTTCGGTCCCGGCCGGACCTGCACCTTTGCTTCGCTCGGCCCTCCCGGCGTGCGCCGTCGCGCGGTGGCCAGCCCATGATCACTGTGGTCCGCACGACGGGCGCCCCGCCGGGGACACCGGCTTCGTCTGCGTCCCGCACGGCGTGGCGATCGACATCGAGCAACTGTTCTACCGCACGCCGGACTGCGCGGCGGCCCTGCGCCCGTGCACCGCTTCCTGCCCGGCCTCGTCGACCGGGTCCCGGACGTATCGACCCGGGCAAGGTATCCGGCCTGATGCTGCCCCGCGACGAGGTCGCCGAGGGCTGCCACGCCACGGACGGGCGCCGCACCGTCAAGGCACTGCTGCGTCCCTGACGCGCCCCCGTGCCGCCGACGCGGGCGTGGCCCGCGTCGGCGGCACACCGCAGCGGTGGCAAGCGTCGGTGCGTCCCCCGGCCGCGACCACCTGCCCGGACGTCTCCGGGCAGTCGGGGGCGCTGAGCGCGGCCTGAGGGAACGCGTCGGCCCGGCGCTCAGGCGCGGGACGCTCCCAGCCCGGCAGTCAGAGCGACGCGCTCTCCGGCGGCGCTGGACCGGTAGGTGGCTTCGACGACCTCGATGACCTGCCGCCCGTACTCGGCGGTGACGGCTGGAGGCTGCTGTCCACGCACCGCGGCCGCGAACGCGGCCAGCTGGTCGCCGAAGGCCCGGGGAATGTCGTCGTCGGACTCCGCGGCCAGGACGGTGGAGCCGCCCGCGCCGGGGCCGCAGTCCGGGTGCAGGGTCGCGCCGGAGCCGCGGGCGACCCGGATGGCGCCGCGTTCGCCGATCACTATGAGTTCGTCACGGGCGGGCAGCCCGGTGCTGGTGATGCCGATGTGCCCGACGAGACCGTCCTCAAGCTCCAGGCGGGCCAGGACGTCGGTCTCGATGCCTGCAGGCGTGTTCGCCCGGTGTGCGGCGGTGGCGCTGACCGCGAGGACCCGCCGTCCGGCCAGCCACAGCAATCGGTCCACACAGTGGGTGCCGATGTTGATGAAGACGCCACCGCCGGACACGGCCGGATCGAAGAACCAGGCAGGGCGGCTCCCGGGCCGGTAGTCGGTGCTGCGCCAGTCGCTGACGGCCAGCAGGGAACCGATGGCGCCCGCGTCGAGCGCGGCCTTGGCGGCCACCATCGGCGGCAGGAAGTGCTGGATGTGTCCCACGAAGAGCGCGACGCCGGCGTCCTGACAGGCGCGGTCCATGACCTCGCAGTCCGTGGAGGTGGTGGCCATGGGCTTCTCGACCAGGACGTGCAGTCCGGCCGCCGCACAGTCGGTGACGATCGCGGTGTGCAGGGCGTGCGGCGTGTTGACCACGACGGCGTCGACCGTCCCGGAGGCGATCAGCGCACGGTGGTCGGTGAACTCGGCTGCTCCCAGAGGCCCGGCGACTCTCCGTGCCGTGGCCGCTACGAGGTCGCAGACAGCGGTGACCCGCACGCCGGCGATGCCTTGGGCGGCCTGCGCGTGCAGGGCGGCGACCGCGCCTGCTCCGATCAGGCCGAGCCGTATGTCCGTCACGAGGTGATCTCCTGTTGCTTCGGTGTGGTGCCAATGTCGGTCGTCCCCGCCCCGCAGGACTGGCGGACGGTGATGCTGGGACGCAGCATGATGCGATGGCGGGCCAGTCCGGGTTCTCCCAGCCGCCGCAGCAGCGTCTCGGCGGCCGTCCTGCCCAGCAGGTGTTTGGGTGGTGCGACCGCGGTGAGCGGAATGTCGGCGAGGTCGGCGATCTCGTCGTCGTACGCGACCAGGGCGAGATCGTCGGGGACGGTGAGCCCGGACCGGCGGGCGGCGCCTTCCAGGAGCGCGGCCTGCCGGTCGCCGAAGCACACGGCTGCGGTGACGCCCGCCTCCCGCAGCACGGCGAGGCAGCGGTCGGCAGCGGCCGGACTCCATTCCTGCCGGGTGGCACGGAACTCGGCTGCGGAACAGCCCAGTTCGTGCACCGCTTGCCGGTAGCCCTCGATCACCGGAGGTGCAGTGGGGCTCGGCGCGCGCAGCACGAGGCCGATGGACCGGTGCCCCAGTCCGGCGAGATGCCGGACGGCGTCGTAGGCGCCGGCCTCGTGGTGGGTGCAGACGTACTCGTTGGTGTCGCTCAGGGAGGTGCTCCGGCGCTCGACCAGGACGGCCGGCACGGGAAGTGCGGCAAGGCGCGCGAGGTACCGGTCCGCCGGTTCGGGCCCGGTGAGCGTGGGCACGAGCAGCAGCCCGTCGGTGCCGGCGTCGAGCATGTCCTGCACGTCGCGGGCCTCGCGCTCCTGGTCGTAACCGGAGCAGGTGAGGAGCAGCCGCGCACCGGCGGTGGACAGTCCTTCCTCGATGCCTTGGAGGATCTGGGGGTAGTAGAAGGTGGTGTCGGGGACGAGGACGCCGATCAGGGCGCGGCCGGTGCCGGGGGCGTCGGGCGGCAGGACGAAGGTGCCCGATCCCTGGCGTCGGACGACGAGTCCTTCTGCGATGAGTTCGTCGACCGCGCGCCGTACGGTGCTGACGGATGTGCCGCTGTTGAGGGCGAGTTGCTTCTCCGTGGGCAGTCGACCACCGACGGGCCAGACGCCGTCCCGGACCTGTTGGCGTAGTTCGTGGGCGAGTTGGCGGAACTTCAGGTCTTTCGTGCCTTCGGCGATCTGTGCCCTCGACGGATGCGGCCGGTCGGCCATGACGTCTCCTCTGCCTGTCATTTGACGGAGCCGACGGTCATGCCTTCGATGATCCGGCGGCCGAGCCATACGTAGCAGGCGAGCACCGGCAGGACGACCACGGCCACGCCGGCGAACAGGCCGCCCCAGTCGGCGCCGTTGTACTGCATCTGTTGGAGGAAGCCGAGAAGGGCGAGGGAGAGGGTCTGGTGATCGGTGTTCTGGATGAAGACCAGCGCGAAGACGGTCTCGCCCCAGTGCTGGATGATGTTGAGGATCAGGACGGTGACCAGTCCGCCTCGGGCCAGCGGCAGCATCACCTGCCAGAAGGTGCGGAACGCGGAAGCCCCGTCCAGCGCGGCCGCTTCTTCCAGTTCCACCGGGAGTGTCGAGAAGAACCCGGTGAGGAAGAACACGGCGAAGGGCAGTGAGGTCGCCACGTAGACCACGACGAGTCCGAAGAGACTGTCGACCAGGAGCAGCTTGTTCATGACCACGAACAGCGGCAGCATCACCACCTGGGCGGGGATGCCGAGGCCCAGGGCGAAGAAGAGGACGAAGCCGCCGTTGAGGCGGGTGGTGACGCGGCTGAGGACGTACGCGGCGGGCGCGGCGAGGACGAGGGTGCCCACCGCGGTGCCGGCCACGACGACCAGGGTGTTGAGGGCGGCCTGTCCGAAGAGGCCCCCGGTCCAGGCCCGTGCGTAGTTGTCCCAGTGCAGGGCCTGCGGCAGCTCCCACGGGGAGCTGAAGATCTCGCTCGCGCTCTTCAGCGACGACAGGAGCAGCCACAGTCCGGTGAGGATGTTGAAGCCTGCGAAGGCCCAGACCAGGGGCACTCCGAGGACACGTGTGGTGGTGAGTCGGCCGCGCAGGCGAGCGAGGCGGCCGGACGGGCGACCGGAGGTGATGACGGCCATGGCGGCGGGGCCTCCTGGGTTCTCGGGAAACGACGGGCTGCGCAGGGGGCGCCCCCGGACGGTCAGAACTGCACGGTGTCGCGCCGCATGACGCGCCGGATGAGCACGACGAGGGCGCCGACCAGGGTGACCATGACCACGGCACTCGCCGCGGCGGATCCGTAGCGCGGTATGCCGCCGGAGGCGAAGGCCTCGCCGTAGGTGTAGAGGGCGGTGTTCCACACACCGGTGTCGGGCATCTGGCCCGCCGCACCGGCGAAGGCGTAGATGAACTCGAAGACCTTGACGGCGCTGATGGTCCAGAGGACCGCGCAGACGCCGACCACGTCCCACATCAGCGGCAGGGTCACATGGCGGAACTTCTGGAAGGCGTTGGCTCCGGCGAGGTCGCAGTCCTCGTAGAGCTCGGGCGGTATCTGGTCGACGGCGGCCATCAGGATGGTGGTGTAGAAGCCGGTCGAGGTCCACACCAGGCCGATCATGATGACCCGGAAGATGGTGCTCTGCCCCAGCCAGTTCGGCGGGTGCTCCATCCCCAGCGCCCCGACGAGGGCGTCGGCGAGTCCGTCGTGCTGGAAGAGGAATCCCCACAGGATCGACAGGGCGATGCTGGGAACGATGTTGGGGAAGAAGAGAATGGACCGGGCGGCCTTGCGGCCCTTCATGTCGCGCAGCACCATGGTCAGCGCGAACGAGACCAGGAAGGTCAGTCCGCCGACGCCGAGGATGATCCACAGGGTGTTGGTGAAGGACTGCTGGAAGGCCGGATCCTCCAGCAGGCGCCGGTAGTTGTCGATCCCGACGAAGCTCATGGGACCGGCTCCGCCCCATTCGTTGAAGCTGAGCCACACCGTGTACAGGGAGGGGCCGGCGAAGAAGACGAGGTAGACCACGACCGCCGGCACGAGGAGCGGCCAGAACAGCCGGCGGCGCCGGGCGGCGAGCGGGCTGGGACGTGCGTCCGTCCGCGAGACGGACGCACGTCGGCGGGTACGCAGGTCTCCGGTGGCGGCGTCGGCCGTCACGAGGCGGTCTTCCAGTGGGCGGCGGACGCGGACTTGAGCTTGCCGGCGAAGGCCTCGGCGGTGAGGTGACCGGTGATGAAGCTGGTGTTCAGCGGCTGGAAGACCTTGGTGTACCACTCTGCGGCGGTTTCCTTGACGCCGTCCAGGGTCTTCACGATGGTGCCGGAGGCGAGGGCCTTCTGGGCGTCGGCCAGCTCGGCAGGGGCGGCGATGTCGGAGCGCGGGGTGATGTTCTTGGCCTGGCCGGAGATGCCCGACAGTTGGCGCTTGGCGAGGAAGTAGGCGATGAACTTCTGCGCGGCGGCGCTGTTCCTGGCCTTCTTGGGGATGGAGAAGCCGATGAGCGAGATGTCCTGGGCCGTCTCGCCGCCGCTGGTGAACGCCGGGAAGGGGAAGGACCGGTAGCGGAAGCCGGGGGAGGCGAACTCGGCTGTCTCGCTGGGCGCGAAGGTGCCCAGCAGCAGGAAGTCGGACTTCCCCTTGGCCCACTTCTGCTGCACGGCGGGCCACTTGGATCCGTCGTACCCCGACGTGAAGTCGCCGGCGCCGATCAGTTTCTCGATGTGCCGGAGCGCGTCGACGAAGCCGTCCGCCTCGAACGCGGCTCCGGTCCTGTCGATGGCCGCCTTGCCGAAGGCTCCGGGGCCCAGTCCGCGCAGGACGGCGTAGTAGGTCCAGTAGGCGGCGTAGTCGGAGATGTCCCCGTCGAGTGCCAGCGGACCGTCACCGAGGGCCTTCTTCCGCCCGGCCAGCAGTTCGGTGAACTCCTCCCAGGTGGCGGGCGGGTTGGCGGCCACGTCGGGCAGGGCCTTCCCGTCGTACCAGATCTGGGTGGTGAGCACCTCGTACGGAATCTGCCAGAGGGTGCCGTCGGTGGTGTTCAGGTCCCGGTAGCGGGCCGGGACGACGCTGCCGACGGTGTTGCCGCTCTCCCCCGGTATCGCCTCGCTCAGCAGGGGGGTGAGGTCGAGCGCCTGACCGGTGGCCTGGAGCTGCGCGTAGGCGAAGCGGTCCGCGGAGTCGACGAGGTCGGCCGGGACGTTGGCGGTGTTCAGAGTGGGCGCCAACTGCTGGATGACCTGCCGTCCCTTCCACTGGATGCTGACCTTGATGCCGGTGTCCTCGGTGAACCGGGTGATCGCCGCCTGCAGCACCTTGGCCTGCGGCTCGTTCTGCTTCCACATGGACCAGTACGTGAACGAGTCACCGCCACCCCCGGTGGATGACGCACCGGGCGCACAGGCGGCTGCCGTGAGACCGACGGAGGCGGCCAGGGCGGCGGTGAGAACGGCTCGGCGCGAGATGCGGGCAGAGCCGGCGGGCTGTCTGTCGTTGGGCATAGCTCTCCTCGGAGACTGCGGTCTGAGGCGGGGCCGGAGGGATTGGGCCTATGATTTCCAGCCATTCATAGAGCAGTCAATTGCTGTTTGAGCATATGAATTACCAATGAATGAGCGACTGGACGGGCTTTCTCAGGGCATCGGAATCGAAGGCGGCACCCGTGCCACTACCGATCACCAGGCACCCGGATCATTCATAGGTGATTCATTACGTCATGAGCAGTTGACTCGATGGGCGGCCCACCCACAGGCTCGGGACATGCACGAGACGCTCGCTCTCGCGCAGCGCAGACAGCTCATACGGGCCGACGGCGGGCGACGTCCCCGGCCCCGCCACGGCGGAGCCCGTGCCCACGCCGCGGCGGACGCCCTCCGCATGCGTCCTGCCCGTCCCGGCCTCACCGGCCACCGTTCGAGGAGGAACCCTTGGCCAGCCGCGACCCGGACCGTCCCAACGTCCTGCTCATCCTCTCCGACGACCAAGGGCCGTGGGCGATGGGGTGCGCGGGCAACGACGAGATCCACACCCCGCACCTGGACGCCCTGGCGGCCCGGGGGATCCGCTTCAGCCGCTTCTTCTGCACCTCACCGGTCTGCTCGCCGGCCCGCGCCTCCCTGTTCACCGGGGAACTGCCCTCCCAGCACGGGGTCCACGACTGGCTCTCGTACCATCACGCCGGGCGGACGGGCATCGACTTCCTCTCCGGACGGACGCTCTTCACCGATCTGCTCGCGGACGCCGGATACCGGCTCGGTCTCAGCGGCAAGTGGCATCTGGGCGCCAACGACCGTCCCCGCAAGGGCTTCGTCCACTGGTACGCCCATGAGAGCGGCGGCGGCCCGTACTACGGGGCGCCGATGTACCGCGACGGAACACGGGCCGAGGAGCCGGGCTATCTCACCGACGCGCTCGCCGCCGACGCCGATCAGTTCCTCACATCCGAGTCCGAGCGGCCCGAGCCCTTCCATCTCTCCCTGCACTTCACCGCGCCCCACAAGCCGTGGCACGGACAACATCCGCACCAGTACACCGAGTTGTACGAGAACTGCGCCTTCGACAGCTGTCCGCAAGGACCTGCGCACCCATGGCAGCCGCTGGCCGAGGACGGCTCACCGGTCGGCGGCGAGAGCGACACCCGGCAGGCCCTGATCGGCTACTTCGCCGCCACGACCGCCATGGACGCGGCCATCGGCCGGGTCCTGGACCGGCTCGACACGCTCGGCCTCACCGGATCCACCCTCGTGATCTTCACCAGCGACAACGGCTTCAATGCCGGACACCACGGCATCTGGGGCAAGGGCAACGGCACGTTCCCGCAGAACATGTACGACAGTTCGGTCCTCGTGCCCTGTCTGATCTCCCAGCCCGGCCGCATCCCTTCCGGGCGCCACTGCGACGCCCTGCTGTCGCAGTACGACGTCCTGCCGACGCTCGTCGACCACCTCGGGCTCGACCACCACCCCGACCCCCGGCTGCCGGGCCGGTCCTTCGCGGACATCCTGACCGGTACGGACGACGGCGACGGCGCCGAACGGGAGCGGATCGTCGTCTACGACGAGTACGGGCCGGTACGCATGATCCGCACCCGGGACTGGAAATACGTCCACCGCTACCCGCACGGCCCGCACGAGCTGTACGACTTGGTCCACGATCCGGGCGAGGAGCACAACCTCGCCGACGCACCGCTCCACACGGCTGTCCGCACCGAACTCGCCACCCGGCTCGACGCCTGGTTCGCCGAATACGTGGACCCGGCCCTCGACGGCGCCCGCCTCCCGGTCACCGGATCGGGCCAACGGACCCCGGTCACCCCCGGCACACTCCCGACCGCCTTCGAGCCGCCCCCTGCCGGCAGTGCTCCACCGACACCGGCGGGCACCTCCTGACCCGCAGGATTGTGGAATCCACCGCGACGACCCGGTTCAGATCCTCGTCCGTCTCGGCCTGATCCACCAGCGCGGTGACGTGCGCAGCCAGGGACCGTCGGCGGCCCACATCCGCGGCCGGTTGCAGTCGTTCCTCCGGTTGCCGTACTTCTCCCCTCGGGCTCACCAGGCGACCAGTTCGGCCGCGTCCGCGGTGAAGACGGCCTGCCCGGCGGCGATCCGTCGGTCCCGGTCGGGACCGGGGCGCAACAGCCGGTCCAGCGAGCTGAGCAGCCCGATCGTGTCGGCAGCGTGTTCGGTGAGGCCCGCGGCGGCCATCTCACCGACGCCCTCGGCGCCGTGGCCGGGGATCGGCCGGTATCCGACGACCGGTACGCCGGCGGCGAGGGCCTGCACGGCCGTCTGCCCCGCGGCGTTGTCCACCAGGGCACTCGATGCCGCCATGAGCTCAGGCAGGTCCTCGACCCAGCCCAGCGCCAGGACGCCGGGAAGCATCGCGGCGCGGGTCCGCAGTCGTTCGTCCTTGCCGCACAGCAGCACCGGAAGGTGGCCTGCGTCGGCGAGCAGGAGCGCGGTGGCGGTCAGCCCCTGTCCCACGCCCCAGGCCCCGGCCGAGAGCAGCACCGCAGGCCGGCCGGGGCCGCGCCGCCCGAACTCCCGCACCCAGCGCGACGGCCGCCCGCCCGCATTCTCCTGGGCGGCCGCGGCGAAGGCCCCGGGCACGACCGGGCCGCACACCTCCGCCGGGCGTCCGATCCTGGCACGGACGCGTGCCGCGGCGGCCTCGGTCAGGCACAGGTGCAGGTCGTTGCCGGGATGGAGCCACTGCCGATGCACGGCGAAGTCGGTGACCACGACCGTGCTGGGCGGGCAGTCACCGCCCTGGGCGCGCAGCCGCCCTGTGACCTGAGCAGCCTGGTGGAAGGTGGAGACGAGCGCATCCGGGCGCCAGCGCTCGACGATGTCGCGCAGGCGTGGCTCCAGGGCTGCGGCCAGCGGCCCGGCGCTCGGCGCCCAGCCGTTCCGGTCGCGCCGGTCTCCGCGGTCGCGGAAGAATGCCGAGTAGACCGCCGCGTAGGCCCCTGGGCAGTGGCGGAGCGCCGTGCGGTATGCGGCGCGCAGCCCGCGCCCGGCACCTGGGGGCAGAATGTCGAGGAGGTCCACACGTGCGGTCAGGTGGCCGTCGGCCCGCAGCCGCCCGGCCAGTTCGGCGGCCACGGCGTCGTGTCCGGCGCCCATGCTCGCGCTGACGATCAGAATCCGGCGTCCCATTCTTGGATATTCCTCGCATCGCGGCCGGTGCGCCAGCCCCGGGCGGACGGCCCATTAGCCCAGGTGCGGTCGAGCGCGTTCGCCGGTGGGCTGGTTGCATGAAGGATGACTCGCTACGGGCCGCTGCAGGCTGGTGCTCCATCAGGATGTCGGCGGCCCCGGAGGACGGAAGCCCATGCGCAAGAGCCACCCAGCCCACGGCACCCCCGCGACCGGGACCGACGCCACGCAGTCGGTTGCGGCCGGTCCGCCCGCCCCCGGCCCGCGGCCGGTCGTGTTGATCACCGGGGCCTCGTCCGGTATCGGCGCCGAAGTCGCGTCACGGCTCGCGGCAGGCGGGCGATGGGAGCTGCTGCTCAACGGGCGGGACGAGAGCCGGCTCGGCAGTGTCGCCGCCCGCACCGCCGGTACCGCGCTGCCGATGGACCTGGCCTCCGAGGAGGGCTGCCGCAAGCTGGCCGAGGCGGCACTGGCGCACAGCGGAAGAGTCGACGTGCTCGTCGCCGGAGCGGGGCTCGGCTGGGCGGGCCCGTACACCGACATGCCGCCCGGCACGGTGGACCGTCTGGTGAGTGTCAACGTCTGCGCCGTACTCCACCTCGTCCGCCTGGTGCTGCCGCAGATGGTGTCCCGCGGTTCGGGCCGGCTGGTGCTGATCGGCTCTGTCGCCGGCCGGTTCGGTGTACGGGACGAGGCGGTCTACGCGGCGACGAAGGGCGCGCTGATCGCGTTCACGGAGAGCCTGCGCCATGAGCTCCAGGGCACAGGCGTCCACGTCTGCCTGGTGCTGCCAGGTCCCGTGGACACGCCGTTCTTCACCCGCCGCGGCACCCCGTACACGCGCTCCTGGCCACGGCCGGTACCCGCCGGGCGGGTCGCGGCAGCGGTCGAGAAGGCGCTCGTCGGTCGCCGGGACGAGATCACCGTGCCGCGCTGGCTGGGCGTGCCGGGCAGGCTCCAGGGCATGGCTCCGCAACTCTTCCGCAAGCTGGCCATGCGGTTCGGCTGAGCGGGCCCCGGCAATGGACACGCGGGCAGGGTGGGTGACACGTGATCATCGTCTCCGTGGTGCTGGCGCTGCTCGCCGCGCTCGGGAACGCGGCGGCCTCCGTGTTGCAGCGCCGCGCTGCGGCGGCGGACCTGCCCGGCCGCACGGGCAGCCATCGCCTCGGGAGCCTGAGCTTCGTCCGCCGGCCGGCCTGGCGCTGGGGGGCGGGACTGCTGCTCGTCTCGGGGTTGGCGCAGGCCCTGGCCCTGGCGACCGGACCGCTGGCCGTGGTGCAGCCGGTGATGACGACGGAGCTGTTGTTCACGTCGGTGCTGGCTGCGGCCGTCTTCCGGCGGCCGCCCGGGGCGCGGACCTGGGGGGCGTTCCTCGGTATGGCGTTGGGCCTGGCGGCCTTTCTCCTGCTGGCCGGTCCGACCGGCGGCATGGAGACCGTGCCGCCGAAGAGGTGGCTGCTCAGCGCTGCGCCCACCGCCGCCGTGTCGATCGCGCTGATCACGGTGGGAATCGGGTTGCGGGGCTCCGCCCGTGCCGCGGTGCTGGGGTCGGCGACCGCCATCGGCTTCTCCTTCACCGCGGCGCTGATCAAGGACACGCTCGGTCTGCTGTCCGGCGGAGTCGGGGCGGTGTTCACCACGTGGCAGATCTACGCGGCCGCGGCCGTCGGCCTGGGCTCGTTCCTGCTGCTGCAAGCCACGTTGCGGGCGGGCTCGCTCGCCGCGTCGCAGCCCGCGCTCACTCTCGGCGACTCGTTGCTGAGCGTCGTTCTGGGCGTCCTGCTGTTCGAGGAGCGGATCGAACTGGGCTGGCGGGTGCTGCCGGAGGCTGCGGCGCTCGGGCTCATCGCGTTCGCCAGCGTGCATCTGAGCAGTTCCCCGGTGGTCTCCGGAAAGGACGAACAGCGATGGTAGGACTCTCCGCCGCAGGGCGGACGGCGGTGTCGTCCGGCGCGGTGGTCGGCGCTCTGGGTGTGGCTGCCGCGTGGCACATGGGGCCCGCCGCCACCTGGCTGCCACCCGTACGGAGGATTCTCAGCCCCGCCCTGGACGGCCGCGGCCATCCCTCTCACGTGGCACTGACCTTCGACGACGGGCCGGACCCGGCCAGCACGCCGCACTTCCTGCGTGTCCTGGACGAATACCGGGTGCGGGCCACCTTCTTCGTCGTCGGTGATTCGCTGGAACGTCATCCCGCCCTCGGCCGGGCACTTGCGGCGGGTGGTCACGAGGTCGCGGTGCACGGCTGGCATCACGGGCGCCCCTGGTTCCCCACACCGCTGCGCGACGTACGGGAGGTGACGCGAACCGCCGACGCGGTACAGAGGATCTGCGGGACCGTCCCGCAGTGGTACCGACCGCCTTACGGCATCCTCACCGGCGGCCGCCTGGCTGCCGCCCGCCGCGCAGGCCTGCGACCGGTGCTGTGGTCGGCATGGGGGTGGGACTGGACGGCGGACGCCGATGCCCGCTCCGTCAGGGCAGCGGTCCTCGCAGGTCTGACCGGCGGTGGCACCGTGCTGCTGCACGACGCGGACGGATGGAGCGCGCCGGGCGCGTGGCGAGCCACGCTGAGTGCGTTGCCCGGCCTGCTCGCCGAATGCCGTCGACTCGGCCTGAGTATCGGCCCGCTGTCCGAGCACGGCATCGGCCACGCCGAAACCGGCACACGCCTTCGCCGGATCCAGCACCACGGATAGTTATGCACCATACATATGCTGTGCATCAAGCACTTTACATGCATGGTGCACGCCTATGAGAGACTGGCAGGGCGGGCCGGCCGGACGAGAGCGGGAGCGGCCCGGCGACAGGCAGGAGGCGACAGGCGCATGGCCCGGGCAACACACGAGGTTGAGTACGAGCAGATGCTGCTCAGTCGCCACTCGTTCGTGAACCAGCGAGGCAGAAACCGCAAGGACGGGGCCCTGGAGCGCAGCGCCTACATCCTGCTCAGCCGCATTCGCATGCAGGGACCCATGTCGATCGGCGAACTCAGCGACGCCTTCGGACTGGACGCCTCCACCCTGAACCGGCAGACGGCTGCGATCAGGCGCACCGGACTCGTGGAGCGCATCCCGGACCCCGACGGCGGCATGGCCCGCAAGTTCCGTATCACCGACGAGGGCGCACGCGTACTCGACAGGGAAAGGGAGGACATAGTCCGCTCCCTGGACCGGGTGATGGCCGATTGGCCGGAAGAGGACATCACCGCCTTCGCTTCCTATCTGCGGCGCTTCAACACCGACATCGAGCGCCTCGGTGCCCGGCCGTGGCCGCGCCTGAAGGCGCGCCTTTGAGACAGATGTGAAAGGCGAGGGTCACAGGGCGATCCGGCCGGTCTGTCGATCGGGCCCGGCACGCACGTTCCCCCCTCGCTCCCCCGGACGGTCGACGCCGAGGCCGTCCGCCCGTCCGCACGTGCTCCGACCAGCCCCTGGCCATCCGGCGCGCCCCCGCGCGCAGTCGTCCCGCGAAGGGGCAGCCATGCCTCATCCCCCTCACGGCCGCCCTCTGCCGGAGACGGAGCGGACGCGCCACCGACACCTCCGCGAACAGGGCGGCCTCGACCGCGCCGACCTCATCACCGGGCCTCGGTCCGTGTCCGGGCGACGGAGTCCGGCGTGCCGAGTCGGGTGTCGCGGTCGCAGTGAGGGCGTGTCAGCAGTGGCTGAATCACCCACGCAGGCAGTCGGGGATGGGCATACTTGCCGGCATGGATCGCATGATGGGCTTAGCCGGAATGCCTGCCGGACGTGGTGACGGATACGTGCCGCGGGTGACCCGTCGGAATGACCACCACCCTTTCGATGGAGGCTCAGTTGACCGCCAAGGCCGCCGGTAGCTACGAGATCACGAGCTGGGACGAGAAGCCCTACGCCGAGGGTCCCGATACCCCGAAGCTCACCAAAGCCCATTTCACCAACGCCTTCAGCGGGGATATCGAGGGCGAGGGAGCCGCTGAAACGCTCATGGTGTATCCCACCGACTCCACGGCGAACTTCGTCGGGCTCCAGACCGTGACCGGGACCGTGGGCGGACGGAAGGGGAGCTTCGTTCTCCAGGCCACCGGTAGCTGGCTGGACGGCGTGGCCCGTGCGGAGTGGTTCGTGGTGCCGGGTTCGGCGACCGGGGGGCTGGTGGGGCTCACCGGCAAGGGTGGGTACACCTCTCAGCCCGACGGGAGCTGTGCTGTGACGCTGGACTACGACTTCGAGGAGTGAGGGCGTAGGGGCCCGGCGTCGGAGGCCCGCACCCCGTGGGG